>PXFS01000035.1 GCA_003564185.1 Flavobacteriaceae bacterium | reverse complement strand
GTTTCAGGATAACTTCCAGAAGTGGTTATAATTTCCTCTTCTCCGTCAATTAAAAATTTCCATTGGTATTCATAAATTGCTTGAGGTGCATCTTCTGGTACTTCCATAGATTTTTTAATATTTACCCCTATTTTGTATGGCCTAAAGTCAATTAAAGGAAGATGGTTAAGCACAAAATAAGCAAATACTCCACATAGTGTTAGTGATATAGCAAATATTAAGCGCAGAATTTTAGTTTTAAAGAGTGGTTTAATCAATTGCTCATTAAAGAAAAGATAGGTAATTAGAATTAGTAAAATAATATCTTTATAAAATGATTGCCATGGGGTTAATGGTATAGCATCCCCAAAACATCCGCAGTCTGTTACTTTATTGAAATAAGCAGAGTAGAACGTTAGAAATGTAAAAAATACAATCATGAGGAGCAAACTCCACTTGGTAAATTTAGGCAAAAATCCTATTAGAAGTGTTACCCCTAATAGCAGCTCATAAATTACAATAAAAACTGCCATTGGTAATGCTAAAGGGATAAGAAATTCTAGGTTGAGGACATCTGCTCCAAAGTATTCTTCTAACTTATATGAAAATCCTAATGGATCGTTTAGCTTTACAAAGCCACTAAAAATAAAAAGTCCTCCAACAATCAACCTAGCTATTTGAACCAAAAAGTTATTCATCTACAAATTCGTTTTTTAGAATTAATGCAAAAATAGCATAATTAATCATGTCTAGATAATTCGCTTCGACTCCTTCGCTAGCAATAGTTACTCCTTGATTATCTTCTATTTGTTTTACACGAAGTAATTTCTGCAAAATTAAATCGGTAAGTGAGCTAATGCGCATATCTCTCCAAGCTTCGCCATAATCATGATTCTTGTCTAACATAAGTTTTCTAGCTCTTTCAATTTGTTTTTCGAAAGCTTCCACTGCTTGTTCGTAATTTAAATCTGGCTGTTCCGCTACTCCTTTTTCACACTGAATGAGTGCCATAGCACTATAATTAATAATTCCTATAAACTCTAGGTGCGGTTCATCTGCTACTTTTTGAACTTTTTTATCTTGAATACTTCTTAAGCGCTGAGCTTTAATAAAAATTTGGTCGGTTAAGGATGGAAGTCTCAATATTCTCCAAGCGCAGCCATAATCTTTTAATTTTTTTTTTATAGAGATTATTACAATTTTGGGTGATTAAATTGTACTGTTTTAATGTTTTGTCCATTAATCTAAATTAATTTTTGTCATAAATTTTATTGTAGAGGTCTATATATCTTGCCTTCACCTCTCTCCTTTTCATTTTCATAGTTGGTGTAAGGTGACCATCCTCAATACTCCAAATTTCGGGAGTAAGTTCAAACTTTTTAATTTGTTCCCATTTTCCAAAACTTTCATTAAAATAATCAACTTCTTCTTGAATTCTATCAATCACTTCCTTTGTCTTGGCTAAATTTGTTACGTCTCCTCCAAAATCAATTTCTTTTCTTTTAGCCCATTCTTCAACAAATTCGAAGTTAGGTTGAATCAATGCAGCTGTCATTTTTTCTCCATCACCAATAACCATAATTTGTTCAATAAATCGCGATTGTTTCATTTTGTTTTCAATAACCTGAGGCGCAATATATTTACCACCAGAGGTCTTAAACATTTCTTTCTTTCTATCTGTAATTTTTAAAAACCCATCACTATCTACTTCTCCAATATCGCCCGTATGAAAATATCCATTTTCTAAAACCTCATCTGTTTTTTCTTGGTTTTTATAATAGCCTATCATGACTTGAGGGCCTTTCACTAAGATTTCACCGTCTTCTGCAATTTTAATTTCTGTTTCAGGTATAGGCCTACCAACGGTTCCAATTCTAAAACCTCCTTCTCGATAGTCATTAACAGCAACAACAGGAGAAGTTTCAGTAAGTCCATAGCCTTCCATAACACGAATCCCAGCAGCATTAAAAACACGCGCCAATCGTGGTTGCAAGGCTGCACTTCCTGAGGCAATAACCTCAAGATTACCACCTAATGCTTCTTGCCACTTACTAAAAATTAACTTTTTTGCAATTTTTAATTTAAACTCATACCAACCTCCATTGGCTTCATAAGGCTCATATTTTAAACCTAAATCTACAGCCCAGAAAAACAGTGCTTTTTTAATACCTGTTAAATCGGTTCCTTTAGCTATAATTTTATCGTAGACTTTCTCTAACAAACGAGGTACAGCAGTCATTACCTGGGGTTTAACTTCTTTTAGATTATCGCTTATTTTCTCTATAGACTCAGCGAAATAAATACTTACACCGCTATATTGGTATAAATATAATAGCATCCTTTCATATACGTGACATACGGGAAGAAAACTTAAAGCTTTTGCTTGGCCTTCAACTAGAGGCAATCTGGTATAACTATTTAGTACATTACTTACAATATTTTTATGGGTAAGCATTACTCCTTTTGGTCTACCTGTGGTTCCAGAAGTATAAATCAAAGTAGCTAAATCTTCTTCTTTTACTTGTTCTTTCAGCTTCTCTACGTTTTCTTGTAAGCTTTCATCATTACCAAGTTCTAAAACTTCTTTCCAATTTTTAGCTCCTTTTACCACATCAAAGGTATATACCTCTTTTAATGTAGGAACTTGGTCTTTTATGGCCATTACTTTTTCATATACTTCCTCATCTGAAGCAAAACAATAAGTTGACTCACTATGACTAAGTACATACTGATAATCTTCTTTTGAGATGGTTGGGTAAATAGGCACATCTTGAGCTCCTAACTGCATTACGCCAATGTCTACTACATTCCATTCTGTTCTATTATTAGTTGAAATAATAGCTACTTTATCGTTTGGCTTAACCCCTAATTTTAAAAGCCCTCTACTTAATTGATTGGCTTGCTCAACATATTCTTTAGTGGTTAAAGACACCCACTTACCATCGTATTTAGTGACTAAGGCATCATTAAGTTTGAATTTTTCTAATTGGTAGTATGGAAAATCAAATAATCGTTTGATTGAGGTCATCTTTAAAAGTATTTGTTTGTTAAGTTTGTATTGCAAAATAGAAAATATTTTGCAATAATACTAAACAGTCTAAAATTTTTAAGTTTAAAAATTATGATTATGAAAAAATAGAATCAATTAAATAATTAAGTAAAAAATAAAGTTATCAAGCATCAATCAGTTTCAGTTTTGCAAATTTGAGCAATAAACTCTTCACCCCGCCCACTTGGAAATCAATATTTGCCTTTTTATCTTGACCTACGCCTTGCACTTCAAGTACTTTACCTTTGCCAAAACGCTGATGTTCAACTAGCTGCCCTTCTTCCAATTGAATGATGGGTTTTCTGTTGACAGATTTGGTACGATTTTCAGGTTTCACTTTTCTAAGACGTCTTATTCTCTTTTCCTCATCTTCATTTTGAGAAGGTGGTATTCCGTTTTTAGGTTTTTTTGTCCTTAAATTTGATTTGTCAACTTCATCGTCAAAAATATCAGGATTTACAAAGGTTCTAAATTGATAATTATCCTTGGGTATCATAAAGTCAAGGTATTGATCGTCAATTTCTTCAATGAACCTACTGGGTTCAGCATCAATAAGTTTTCCCCAACGGTATCTTGAGATAACATAAGTTAGATAAGCTTGTTTTTCTGCACGAGTTAAAGCCACATAAAACAATCTTCTTTCTTCTTCTAATTCAGATCTTGAATTCATACTCATAGCTGATGGAAATAAATCTTCTTCCATTCCAACCACATACACAAAAGGGAATTCAAGTCCTTTTGCTAAGTGTATTGTCATTAATGCTACACGGTCTACATCGTCGGTTTCTTTATCTAAGTCGGTGGCTAATGCTACATCTTCTAAAAACTCGCTCAAGCTGCCATTAGCATCTGCTAATTCTTTTTGTCCTTCTACAAAATCTTGAATACCATTAAGTAATTCTTCAATATTTTCAATTCTGGCTATACCTTCAGGAGTTCCATCTTTTTTCATTTCCTGAATTAAGCCTGTTTTTTTAACTACTAGGTCAGCTAGTTGAAAAGCATCCATCTTATCAGCCATTACGCTGAAACTTTTAATCATGTTATTAAAATTTTTCAACTTGGTTTGGATACCTCTACCAATATCTAAATTTAGCTTATCTAAATGCTCAATAATTTCAAAGATAGAACGTTTATAGTGATTGGCTGCTAAATTGAGCTTATCCATAGTGGTTTGACCAATTCCGCGTGCAGGAAAATTAATGATTCTTATTAAAGCCTCTTCATCCTTTGGATTAGCAATTAATCTAAGGTAAGAGAGCACATCTTTAATTTCTTTTCGTTGATAGAAAGACAGACCTCCATAAATTCGGTAAGGAATATCCTTTTTACGGAGTGCATCTTCCATTGCTCTACTTTGTGCATTAGTCCTGTAAAGTATAGCAAAGTCACTATTGCGAAGTTGGTTTTCCATTCGGTTTTCAAAAATGGAACTGGCTACAAACCTACCCTCTTCTGCATCATTAATCAAACGATTGACACGAATTCTGGGGCCTTCATCATTAGCTGTCCAAACTACTTTTTCTAATCTGGTTTTATTTTTTTCAATTACTGAATTAGCTGCTTCAACAATATTTTTTGTAGAGCGATAGTTTTGCTCTAATCGAAAGGTTTTAACCTGATCATAATCTTTTTGAAAGTTGAGAATATTATTGATGTTAGCTCCCCTAAAAGCATATATACTTTGCGCATCATCACCCACTACACAAATATTTTGAAAACGATCACTTAAGGCTTTAACAATGAGGTACTGTGAATGGTTGGTATCTTGATATTCATCTACCATGATGTATTTAAATCGATTTTGATACTTGGCTAAAACTTCTGGAAATCTCGCTAAAAGTTCATTTGTACGGAGTAGTAAATCATCAAAATCCATTGCTCCAGCTTTAAAACAACGCTCAACATATTCCTCATATATTTCGCCCATACGAGGTCTTTTAGCCATGGCATCTGCCTCTTGCAACTCTATATCCCTTTTGTAAGCTTTTACTGTAATTAATGAATTTTTATAAGAGGATATTCTGGATAACACCTGTTTGTATTTGTAAACATCTTTATCTAGATTAAAGTCCTTAATAATTCCTCGAATAAGGCGCTGAGAGTCTTGGGTATCATAAATACTAAAATTTGAAGGATAGCCTAATTTATCGGATTCTGCCCTTAGAATTCTAGCAAATACAGAATGAAAAGTTCCCATCCATAAGTTTTTAGCTTCAGAATTACCCACAATTTCAGCAATTCTACTTTTCATTTCCCTTGCAGCCTTATTAGTGAAGGTGAGTGATAAAATATTAAACGCATCAATACCTTGACTCATCAAATAAGCTATGCGGTAGGTGAGTACACGTGTTTTTCCTGAACCAGCGCCAGCAATAACAATCATAGGACCGTCTTTTTGAAGTACAGCTTCGCGTTGGGCTTCGTTTAATTGAGCTAAATATTCTTGCAATTTTTTGTTTTTTAATTGAAATGAAGTTCAAAAATACAGCTTTTTTTGGACTAAATAATATAGGCTACTTGATATCATTTAAAGAACTGATTTTCTATTTAAATGCTATTGATTAAAATTGATTTATTGAAAGTTTTGTTTTTCATTTGTAAAAAAAAGAGTAATGAAAATTAAAGAAATTGTATTTGCCACCCATAACCAAAATAAACTTAAAGAGGTTCAGCAAATGATGCCTGAGGATATTCAATTAAAAAGTTTGAATGACATTGGTTGTTATGATGAAATTATTGAAAATGCTCCAAGCATTGAAGGTAATGCAAAAATTAAAGCTGAGTTTGTGTTTTCAAAATATGGATTAGCATGTTTTGCTGATGATACAGGATTAGAGGTTGAGGCACTAAATGGAGCACCTGGTGTACATACAGCGCGCTATGCTGGTGAAGGAAAAAATGCCCAGGACAACATGAATAAGCTTTTAAATGAATTAGCGAATAAGAGCTCAAGAAAAGCCCGATTTAAAACAGTTATTTATTTCAAAAATAAGGAAATAGGAAAAGCTTTTACAGGTATTTGTAAGGGTGAAATCCTCCATCAAAAAAAAGGATTGAAAGGCTTTGGTTATGATCCTATTTTTCAACCTGATTTTTATACCGAAAGTTTTGCAGAAATGAATCCTGAAACTAAAAACAAAATTAGTCATAGAGCACTTGCATTTAAGCAATTTCTTGATTTTTTAAAAAATTGATTCTCTAAAATTAATGCAAGGAAAACATGAATTAGCTAACGCTTGAGTGTAAAATTCCCTTTAAAAACTTGGCCATCTTCAAGGGTAACTTGATACCAGTAGTCATTTGAAGGCATTGGTTTACCATTATAAGTGCCGTCCCATCCTTGATCGGCTCCAGAAAATTGAAATAGTAATTTACCATAGCGATCAAAAACAGAGATTTGCGCACGGTCTTGAACGCCAGGTCTATTTCCTCTCAGCCCCCAAAAGTCATTCTGCCCGTCTGCGTTAGGCGTAAAAAATTTCATTATGCCAATAATAGTAGTTGATCTTGCTGTAATCCCACAACCGTTTTTGTCTCGTACGTAAACACGGTAATCTCCCGGGTCAAGTCCTTCAAAAATTGGTGAATCTTGAAAAGAGGAGGCGTTGTGTAAAGCAAATTCATATGCTCCTAGTGCGTTTGGAGGTATAATCACCTCGATACTGTTATTCGTGCTTGAAAGTGAAGTTCTTAATTCAAAATTGGTTAATCCAGATTCTTTGACTTCAATAATCTTTGAAGTCTCACAGCCTGTTTCAATATCTTGAACTACAACTTCATATTCTCCAGACTCATTTACTTCAATAGTTGGAGTGGTCTGACCATCTGGAAACCAGAAGAATTCGTATCTACTTAAATTTTCATCGATTTCAGTACCCAAAATTATAGGATCTGGAAAATCTTCTTGACAGTAATACAGGGTTTCAATATCAGTTGAAATAGGTAAATCTAATAAGCGTAAGTCTACAGTTAATAATTCATTACACAGGTCAGAATTTTCTAATCTAGCATAAACTGTAGTTGATGAAGTCAGAAATTCTTCTGGGTTATTAATCGGATTTATTTCTGATAGTGCATCGCTTTCAGTAGAGTAAAATTCGGGAATCAGATTTTCAAATTGATTTTCTAATTCCAATAAGTTGAACATATTGACACCATCTTCAAAATCATCACAAGCTTCTAGTTCAGCAAAAGAATTTTCTGCAATTCCAGCAATGAGTTGAATTTTACTTTTTGTTGTACATAGACTATTGATTTCTTCAATGAGAACAAAAACTTCATTTTCATTATTATCTGCCTCATAATTTTCTGGATTGGTAATTTCTACTGAAAAGTCTTCGTCTTCAAAGAATAAAAGCTCATAATTTTCGCTATTAACTCCCTCTTCAAATAAAATTGAATCTACATTTGTAAGATTAAAAATAAAATTTGACTGTTCTTCATCTGAAAAACAATTAACTAAATCAACCGAATTAAAACTTGGAATTTGAAAGAAATCGACATTTACCAAACCAGAAATTTTACATTCTCCCGAAGCTGGAAAAATTTCTAAGCGAAATGAAACTTCATCTAAATTTTGATATGTTTCAAAATCTATAGTTAAAAATGGCTGATCTTGGTCTTGCATCAATTCATCATTTTGGTACCAAAAATAGTCAGCATCAACTTCAGATTCATGTCCAAAGATCACGCTTTCACCTTCGCATAAGGTATAATTATTACCTCCAGTAGCATCTAAGCCCTGTGATTCTTCTGGAAGGATATTCACTATAGTTGTAAAAAATGACTGAATAAAAGGAGGCAGTCCAAAAGTTGCTGTTTGGCCGCCTAAGTTGATTGCTCCGTTAGAAACATTTTCTGTATAATTGGCAGCAAATCCTACTTCATTGGGTTGGTTAATCACATTTAACCTACTCTGACCAAGCACGCTTATGTAGATTTTTCCGTCGGGGGCTAATTGAAGCGCTGCTGCTGAGGGTAAATTCACTCCAGGAAAGGAATATGAAGAATCTTGGATGTTGTCTGCCTCTAAATCCCATTGCATAATTGAAGTACCGACTGGTTGATCAAAACTTGCATAAACTAGTTTTGAATTGCTTGAAAATTCTACACCATAAGCAGCTACATCAGCAATTAAGAGCAATGAATTAGAAACTTCGCCAGTTTCATCATCAAAATCGTATAAATACACATGTCCATCACCCGCATCTGAAGTACCTACTTGATTGTAGGTGCTAGTTAATGTGGCACTGACTAACTTAGTACCATCTGGCGAAGCTTTTAAATAACCAATTGAAGCCCTTCTGTAATTTTCTAAGGTTACCGGTGGAGCTACTGTAGAGACAACTGGGTTTTCATCCAAGCCATTCTCATCAATTTTAAAGGCGTAAAATTTGTCTATAAAATGAGTAATTACCCAAACCGATTCACAATCGGCTCCAGCTACAGCGGTTATTTTCTCTGAACATTGGTATTTAATTTCTTCAGTGTCTTCTTCATTGTAAGTAACTAAGTGATTATTACGTTCCCCTTGCACAATATCTCCTAAACCGTTTCTAAGGTTCATATCAACTATTGAGTAGTTCATACCGTTGTTAAATCCATCATCATCTTCGGGTACGGTATGGCTTGGAACATCTTGATAGTTATCTACTGGGGTGCCATCTGGTAGTGCTGGTCCTTGATTTGGAAAGGCATAAGCATTTTCATGATGAGGTTCGTCTACAGTAAAAACATAAAACAGATGTTCTTCCAACGGATGTGGGACAATAAGTCCACTTTGTGTACTTGAAGGGTCTCCAAGTAGACCTGTACCTCCAAAATAATCTCCATTAGGCATAATGTTGTGTTCTCTGTCCCAAACTGTTCTACCGTCTGTATACAATAACAAATTTCCGTTAGCATCACTTAATGTAGAGCAACCCTCTGGTGTATTTATTTGCCCATCACTTAAAGGTGTTGGCGGTGAAGAATTGAAGTCTAAACCAGCATTGTTCCCAAAATACCATATATTAGCCTCTCCTTGAGCATTGATGGAGAATGAAATTAAAAAAAATATAATAGGTAGTACTAGGCGCAATTTGTTTTTTTTCAAAAATATAAAATTGCGTTATAAATCTCTGCTTTTAAGAACATTTAACGAGCCAAAAATAAAAATCACTGTCCAACCAATAGCTATAAGATATTCATACCAATACGTATTTACATCTCTAGATAAATCTGTACCCATGGCAGTTGAAGCAGATTTCACAACATTAAACTTAGTAAAAGGTTCTTTGATTAAATTAGCCATAGATTCTAAAGGTAAAAATTTACTAAACCATGGAAAGTTATCTTTCAAGCTAACTATCACAATAGCTTCAAAAATAAGTAGAAGAAATAAAAAGCCAAGAGCAAAGGCAGATTTCCGAACTAAAATAGCTAAAAACATACATAAACTAAAGAAGGCTGTAAGTTTTATAAAATAAGCTAGTATAAAATGTAAATCTGAAAAAATGATACTAGGTTCATTGTAATCTGAAAACAATAATCCTAATACAATACTTACGGAAAACACTAATACACTTGAAATAAAAGAAAAAAGTAAAAGTGTATAAAACTTAGAAAGTACAAATTCCTTTTTTGACAAACCGTCAATAAAGTTTTGTTTGAGCGTACGATTTGTATATTCGGATGAAACCATTGAAACAATTACAACAGCTAAAAATAATTTGATAATAGCTACCATATAGGTGTTAAAATGCCATATATAAGGAAAATTAAAAATTCCTTGATCAGCTAAACGAAATTCAAAATCACCAAATTTAAACCTAATCATAGAAAATAAGGCTGTACCAAAAAACAGTAAAAAATAAATGATGCATAATACTTTAGCCGATTTGCTAAATTTTAATTTGAAAAGTTCTATGGATAATAATCTACGCATTTTATTCAGATTTTGTTAAGGCTAAGAAGTTATCTTCTAAGGTTTCTTTTTTCCATTCCAGATGACTTAAAACAATTCCTTGTTCAAAGCATATTTTATTGATTTCCTCTGGAAGCAATTCACTTTCCAAAATGGCTTTCAATTTTCCTGAAGCAATTGATTTTACTTCTTTAACTTGTGGAATTTGATGAAGCACTGGAAGCAATTTGTCATTACTCTCACAAGCTAATTCTACATAGCCAAAGCTAGCTACCATCTCGTCTACCTTTCCATTGTAGAGCATCTTTCCCTTTTGAAGTACAATGACATGAGAACAGATTTTTTCGACTTCATCTAATAAATGAGAGGCCAATAAAATTGTTGTACCTGATTCAGCAATTTGCAAAATCATATCCCTAATTTGTCGAATTCCTTTAGGGTCTAATCCGTTAGTTGGTTCGTCTAAAATTAAAATTTCTGGATCATTAAGCAGTGCAGAAGCAATGGCTAAGCGCTGTTTCATCCCCAAAGAAAAATTCTTAAAAGCTTCATCTTTTCTATCCCAAAGTTCCACCAAACGAAGTTTAGCTTCGTAATCAGGCAAAGGAATTTCTTTAATTTTTGCTACCAATTTTAAATTATCTAGAGCAGACATAGCAGGATAAAAATTTGGGCTTTCAATTATGGCTCCAATTCGTTTTAAAGCTTCAATAGTGCTTAATTGATTTGAAAACCATGAATAACCTCCAGAAGTTGGGTTTACCACATTTAAGAGCATGCCCAAAGTGGTTGACTTCCCACTACCATTAGGGCCTAATAATCCATAAACATTTCCTTTTTGAATTTCAAAAGTAAGTTGATTTACCGCATGTAGAGGCCCAAATCTTTTGGTTAATTGTTGAACCTTAAGTATAGTTTCCAAAGTAAAGTTTTAAGGTAAGACGTTTAATAGTCCATTTTGTTACATAGTTGATGTGTAAATAGCTATTGAGGAGTTAAAACTTTATCAATTGGCTGTTATCTCTCAAGCCTTCCCTATAATTTTGGGATAAAAATTAAATTATGCAAGATATAAAAGGAAAAGTAGCTTTAATAACTGGCGGTAGTAAAGGAATTGGATACGGGATTGCAGCATCGCTTATTCAAGCAGGAGTTAATGTTGCTGTGACTAGCCGATCAAAGTCTGCTGCAGACAAAGCCGCTGAGCAGCTCAAAACGAGTTATGCTAATGCAAAAGCCATTGGTGTTAAATCTGATGTACGCAACTTGGTTGACCAACAAGAATCTGTAAAAACTACAGTTGATGAATTTGGAAAATTAGATTACCTGATTGCCAACGCAGGTCTTGGTCATTATGAAAGTATTATCGACTTAACCGATAATCAATGGAAAGAAGTGATTGATACCAACTTAACCGGAGTATTTTATTCTATTAAAGCTGCTGTTGATGAACTTATTAAATCACAAGGTTATTTTATTAGTATTTCAAGTTTAGCTGGGACTAACTTTTTTGCTAAAGGAAGTGCCTACAATGCGAGTAAGTTTGGTGTTACAGGCTTTACTCAAGCAGTAATGTTAGATTTAAGAGAACATGGAGTTAGTGTGGCTACAGTTATGCCTGGTTCTGTAACTTCACATTTTAATGGTAATGTACCTGATGAATCTGATGCATGGAAAATTCAACCTGAAGATTTAGGAAAACTTGTGGTAGACATGTTTCAAATGAATAAAAGATCATTACCAAGTAAAGTTGAAATCAGGCCTTCAAGACCTGATAAAAAATAATTAAAAAAGGAGTTGAAAGTCATCAACTCCTTTTTTTAAATCAAAAAATTGAAATATAGATTCCTGAAGAGAAAAATTGATTTATTTTTGTTGAATTCATAAATATAAACTCATGAAAAAAATAGTACCATTTAGTTTTATACTTACCTTTTTACTGTTTGGTTGTGTTAATAATGCACAAAACTCGAGTACCTCAGCTGAAGAAAAAATTACCCTTGAAGAAATAGCTGAGGTGATTTCTGAAGATGCCTTGAGCAATTTACTCCATGAAATTGCTTCAGATAAGTACGAAGGTAGAATGACAGGTGAAGAAGGACAAAAATTAGCAGCGGAATACATTGTTGATTTCTACAAAAAAAATGAAATTCCAGCAGGAAATAATGGCGAATACTTTCAGCCTATCCCTTCCTCCTACTTCAACAATAAATATGGTGATTCAGAAAATATTTTAGCCTTTATTGAAGGTACAGAGAAGCCCGAGGAAGTTATTGTAATTTCTGCGCATTATGACCATGTAGGAATGGATGATGAGGGCAACATAATAAATGGTGCGGATGATGATGGCTCAGGTACAGTTGCCGTGATGCAAATGGCTAAAGCATTCAAAAAAGCAAAAGACGAAGGTATGGGACCAAAAAGAAGCGTCCTTTTTCTTTTGGTTACAGCTGAAGAAATTGGATTGTTAGGCTCTAAATTTTATTCTAAAAATCCCGTTTATCCGCTTGAAAAAACCGTAACCAACCTTAACATTGACATGATTGGAAGGGTTGATAAAACCTACGAAAATCAAGAAGACCAAGACTATCTTTACTTAATTGGTGCCGATAGAATTAGTCAGGAGCTGCATGATATTTGTGTTGAACAAAACGACAAATACATTGATTTGCATCTTGATTTCAAGTACAATGAAGAAGATGATCCTATGAATTTATATTATAGAAGTGACCATTATAATTTTGCTAAACATGGTATTCCTTCTATCTTTTTCTTTTCTGGTTTACATGACGATTACCACCAGCCAACCGATACGGCTGATAAAATTGAATACGATTTGTTAACTAAGCGCGCCCAATTGGTATTTTACATTGCTTGGGAAGTAGCCAATAAAGAAAATTGTTTGAGCATTGATGAAGATGAAGAAAGTGAAAATGAAGAATAAATAAAAAACAAGCCTCAATTCTTTAATTGAGCCTTTTTAAAATCCAAAACCATTTCAGTTGAAAGCAAAGGAAACGCATAACATCCCATTATTTTCTGTGGTTATTCCTTTGTATAACAAGGAAAATTTTATTCAATCTTGTATAAAAAGTGTGCTCAATCAAACTTTTGAAGATTTTGAAATCTTAATTATTGATGATGGAAGTACAGATAGTAGCGTAACTAAATTAAAGCAAATTGAAGACGATAGAATTTGTTTACTTCAGCAGAAAAATCAAGGGGTTTCAACAGCAAGAAATGAAGGGATTAAGAAAGCTAATGGTAAGTTTATTGCCTTTTTAGATGCCGATGATGAATGGTATCCTAACTTCTTAGCCAATATTTTTGAAATGATTAAAACCTATCCTAATCATTTGGTTTTTGCAACAAATTACGAAGTTGAAATTGCTCCCAATAGATTTAGAAACACCCAATTTAGCTTCCCTCTATCACAAAAGAAAATTCATATTATAGGAGATTTTTTTGAGGCCAGTAGAAAAGATGCAATTTTACTTACCATTGCAACGGTAATCAAAAAAAAGGCTTTTGAATTTGAAGGCTATTTTAATGAAGACTTAAAAGCTGGCGAAGACACCGATTTATTTATTCGCTTGGGCTTAGAATACTCCATTGCTTTTCATACCGAAATAGCGGCTAAATATAATCTTCAAAGTGAAAACAACCTTTCTAAAATGCCATATTTTGAAGATCGATTAGAGGTATTAAGAACCTATGCTGAAGTTGAACACGAAACTCTACAACAGTACCTCCACCTCAACCTATTTCACATTGGAATAAGAGCTAAATTAGCAGGAAATAAAGCTTTTGAAATAGCTAAAAAAGAAATTGATTTCAGGTATTTAACGAAGAAACAAAAAAGATTATTCAATTTGCCGGCATTTGCACTTCGTGCTTTAAAGCAAATTCAAAAAATCTTAGCTAAAACTGGTGTTTATGTGTCTACTTCATAGTGCTTACAGAAGTGAATTTATTTATGCTTCATTTCTCAACAAAATTGGTATTATTGTGTAATTTTGTAATTCAAATTTGATTGAATGGAACATTTTGTAGTATCCGCCAGAAAATACAGACCCGAGAATTTTGAGGATGTAGTTGGGCAAAAAGCGATTACTAATACCTTACTCAAGGCTATTGATAGCAATCATTTGGCTCAAGCTCTACTTTTTACGGGGCCACGAGGTGTTGGAAAAACTTCTTGTGCTCGGATTTTAGCAAAAAAAATCAATCAAGATGAGAATACAACAGACCAACAAGACTTTTCCTTCAATATTTTTGAATTAGATGCAGCTTCTAATAATTCGGTTGATGATATCAGGAACCTCACGGACCAAGTTAGAATTCCTCCACAAACAGGAAAGTACAAGGTATATATTATTGATGAGGTACACATGTTGTCTCAATCGGCTTTTAATGCGTTTTTGAAGACCTTAGAAGAACCGCCTAAACATGCTGTTTTCATTTTAGCAACAACAGAAAAACACAAAATTATACCTACAATTTTGTCGCGTTGTCAGATTTTTGATTTCAAGCGAATTACCGTTTTTGATATCAAGGAACATTTGGCGGACATTGCACAAAAGGAAGGCATTACTGCAGAAGATGATGCCTTGCATATTATTGCCCAAAAAGCTGACGGTGCTATGCGTGATGCCTTATCTACCTACGATCGTGTGGTGAGTTATTGCGGGAATCACTTAACGCGTAAATCGGTTGCTGAAAACCTCAATGTCTTAGATTACGATAGTTTTTTTGATACCACCAACTATATCTTAGCTGGGGACATTCCTAATTTACTGGTTTATTTTAATCAGATTTTAGCTAAAGGATTTGATGGTCAACATTTTATTGCAGGATTGGCTTCTCATTTTAGAGACTTATTGGTATGCAAGAACCCGGCTACCGTAGCGCTTTTGGAAGTAGGTGAGCAAACCAAGAAACGCTACTTAGAGCAATCTCAGGCCATTGAATATAAGCAGTTACTTACAGGAATTGATTTAGCCAGTGAATGTGATTTTAAGTACAAAAATTCGCAAAACCAACGTTTGTTAGTCGAATTATGTTTGATGAAATTAGCTTCGCTTTCTAACGGAAATCTTTCTGAAAAAAAAAATCTTGACGTAAGCATTCAACCGGCTTCCGAAGTCAAGAAAAAAGCAACAACGTTAAGCACTACTCCTTCTCCTTCAGTTGAAGAGCCTTCACAAGAGCGAGATTTAAAGGTGAAGAAAGAAGTTCAACAAACTAAAGATACCGAGAAAAAAGAGGAAAATTCTTCAGCTGAAAACGCAGCTATAGCTAAGGCTACTGAAGAAAATCGGAATACGAATGCTACTTCAGAGGTTTCAGCCGGAGACAAAAATTCTACTTCAGCTTCAGCAGAAAAAGAGGAAAATTCAGTAGGCAAAGCTATTCAGAAGACCTCAGGGTTTTCGCTGAAAGCCATTAAGAAGAAAAAAGAGTTGATGGCTGAAAAAGAGAAAAATAAGCCGCAGGAAATTGAGCGATTTTCAGCATTTACCGAAGAGGATATGCAGAAGGCTTGGAGTGCCTATGCCAAGAAAATTGAAAAGCGAGGAAATAAGATTTTAGCTTCCGTTTATAATAGCGATATCCCAAAATTGAAGGGGAAGAAAATTTGCATTGAATTGCCTAATGAAACGATGAAGATTTCGGTAATGCAAGACCAGTCCAGTTTGATGAAGTATTTGAAAGAGCAGTTGGACAATACCGAAATTTCTCTGGAAATTGAAGTCAATCATGTGCAAGAAAAAAAATATGCTTTTACGCCAAGAGAAAAGTACCAAAAATTAGCAGAAGTTAATCCAGCTATTGAAACCTTAAGAAAAACCTTTGAATTAGATATATAATGTTAGGACTAAAATTACCTACCGACCCAAGATGGGCAGATATTGCCAACAAAAACATTGAAGAAATTTTAATTGACCATGCCTGGTGTGAGCAAAAAGCTGCTTCTACTGCTATTTCGCTGATTGTGAGCTTTCCCGAGTTTGATGAATTAGTTGAAGAAATGCACGATTTGGTTCAGGAGGAAATGAGTCATTTTAAGATGGTGCATGAATTGTTGAAAGAAAGAGGAATAAAATTAGGAAGAGACCGCAAGGATTTATATGTGGTTGAATTAATGAAATTTTTTCCAAAAGGCGGAAGTAGAATTGACCAACTTACTCACCGTTTGATGTATGCGGCACTTATTGAAGCCAGAAGTTGTGAGCGATTCCGTTTGCTTTCTGAAAATTTAGAAGACAAGAGGTTAGCGCGTTTTTATAGAAAATTGATGATTTCTGAAGCGGGACATTATACGCTTTTTTTGAAGTTTGCAAGAAAGTATGGGGACGAAAAGATTGTTAACGAAAAGTGGGATGCCTTATTAGCTTATGAAGCTGAAATTATGAAAAATCTAAGCAAAAAAGAAACTGTTCACGGTTAAGCTCAACTTAGGGCTTAATCTCGTTATCTTCATCAATAAGCATTAAAATTTCATCGGGAGATAGATAGAGCTTTTTGATGTTTTCTTTGTATTTATCGGGAAATTCTGTGTGGTTTAAAATAAAGTTTTTTGTAGCTATAATGTATTCTCCTAAACCTTTTTCAACGGCATAAGTATCTGCTGTTTTTTCTGCTTTTCGGATGTAACTTTTTGAGAAGGAATAGCCAATACCAAATCCAATGAGATTAAAGGCACTTCTGTCTTGGTAATCCATGATATGCCCCAATTCGTGCCCAATCCAACCAATCATAACTTGAGAAGGAATTTCATCAATGGAGAATTTTTCGTTTTCAATGATGAATTTAGAGCTTATAGAAATGATGTAAGAACGATTTTTTTTGGATTTAAAGAAGTCTGTAAATCGAGGTTGCGCATTCATAAAGGATTTTTTAAGTCCTTTGAATCTAACTTCTATAGCTACATCATCTAATTCTGGGAAATGATCAAAAGCTATTTTGGCTTCGTCTTCTATGATTTTAGGGATTACTTTATTTTTGTAATGTACGGTATCTTGATTCATTTCTTCAAAGTTCTGCAAAGCACTAACCTTTAGCGAAAAGAAAAATACGAATATAAAAATCGCTTTAGGTATCATACTTTTTTTTTGAAAAGTTAAAAATATAAAGAGAATTTTTTAGTACGCTTTACAAAATTTTAGCTGAAATAAAAATGATTAACTATAAGAGTTTAACTCATATTAAAAAGCAAAGCCCTTACCAGGCGGTAAGGGCTTTACAACTAACCAATCTATTATGAAAAACTTCATCCACTATAAATGTAAGACAGATTTAGATAGTGACCAAAAAAAAAACAATAATTTTTATAAAATTAAACTTCCTTTGACTTAAAATTCTGTTTCAAATATATTTCATACATTAATTGACATTATTTATTCATAAAAATGAATTCGATTATGAGATTCTGCCTTTTAGCTGTGTTATTTTTTAACACTTTATTTTTATCTGCTCAAGATGAATCTATCCATTCAAGCTTTTTTACTGGTGTGTATTATTTAGAACATGAAAATTTTACTTTAGGTACAAGTGGTGAATCAGTAATACCTAGTCAAATAGTTGAGGTTGAAAATGTTCCAGACCAACCTAATTTAAGAAAAATCAGTATTAATGGAGCTGATTTTGTAAGCTGGGAAGCAAAAGACATTATTATTGATTTAAGTGATAATGAACTCAAACTCAATGATGAATTTAATTATGAAATTTCTTGCCAAAATTTTGATATTGATGTAGTTATAGATACAGCAATTGAGAACGAACCTTATATTAATTTTGAAGATGATATATTGGTTTTAAATTATTTCGAAGACGTTAATTTAAGTTGCGGCGGCCCTTTTAATTCTGACATGAAATTTTATAAGAATGGAATTTTAACACCTGATATGGAGCCGTTTATATTGACTTTTGAAGTAGATGCTGGTGACGAAATTGGTTTCAATGTTTCAAACACCTATCAATCTAATGACATGTACACTGTTGACTGGGGTGATGATACATTTTCGCCAGCACTTACTTCAACTAGCACACATACTTATGAAAATGGCGGAACTTATGACATTAAAATTTGGGGACAATTTAGCGCTTACCTTCCTGGTGTACAAGGTCAAAATCAAAAAATTCTAGAAGTAAAACAATGGGGAGATATTGAGTGGAATTCGGTTTTAGGAAATTTTCAATTTACACAGGATATTACTTTACCTGAAAATGAAGCTCCAAATTTAGAAAGTGTTACAAGTTTTTTTGATCTTTTTAGGGGTTCGCAAATGAATGCAAACATTAATCATTGGGATGTTAGTAATGTGACTTCAATGTCGGGTATTTTTGATGGTGCAACTAACTTTAATCAACCATTAGACCAATGGGACGTTTCCAATGTTAATTCATTATCAAGAGCCTTCAGAAATGCAAGTAGCTTTAATCAAAACATCCATAACTGGGATGTATCAAATGTCACTAACATGAATGAGATGTTTACAGACGCAGAAAACTTTAACCAACCTTTAAATAACTGGGATGTTTCTGGGGTCAACAATTTGGCAAGTATTTTTAGAAATGCATCAAGTTTTAATCAAGAATTGAATGGATGGGATGTATCTAATGTTACAGATTTTAGACGAATGTTTGAAGGTGCAACTAACTTTAACCAAGACCTTAATGATTGGAACACTTCTAATGCTACTCAAATAAGTAGCATTTTTAAAGATGCAGAAAACTTTAATGGGCAGATTAGTAACTGGGATATTAGCAATACAACTAGCTTAGGATCTGCTTTTGATGGAGCTTTAGCTTTTAACCAAAGCATAGAAAATTGGGATGTATCTAATATTTTGATAATGAATTCTACATTTCGTTTAGCAGAATCTTTTAATCAACCACTAAACAATTGGGACGTATCTAGCGTAATTGGTTTAAATAGTATGTTCTATGGGGCTATTTCATTTAATCAAAACATAAATAATTGGAACTTAGAAAATGCAGTTTCAGCTTCTCTTATGTTTTTTAATGCTACTTCTTTTAATCAGCCAATAAATAGTTGGCAACTTAGTCTGGAAAATATGAATAATTTCTTTCATAATGCATCAAGTTTTAACCAGCCTTTAGATCAATGGAACTTTGAATCAGTTTTAAATCCAACAAATCTTTTTAGAAATTCTGGATTAGATGTAGATAATTATGAACTGTTATTATCAACTTTTGTTGAACAAGGCATCTCTGATGTTACTTTAAATAACAATGGCTTAATTTACTGTGACAGTACAAACCGAGATATTCTAATCAATGAAAATAATGTTGAAATTCTAAACGATTCTTTAGGACTAATTGAATGTACAGAAAATGCGTTTATTACTACTTGGCAAGTAGAGGGCTCTGATTTAAGCATTACTATTCCAACTTCTAATTCCTTTACGTATGATTTTATTGTAGATTGGGGAGATGGTAATATTAGCTCAAATTTAAGTCAGCAAGATGATACTTTACACACCTACGAAGAAGCTGGAATATATGAAGTGCGTATATTTTCTGAATATTCGCATTTTGCCATTTTACCTGAAACTAATCAACAAAGTAATAATATTCAAAAACTTCTATCAGTTGAACAATGGGGAAATATACAATGGAAAAGTTTTAGAAAAAGCTTTGAAAACGCTAACCAACTAATAATTAATGCAACAGATATTCCAAATCTACAACAAGTTGAAAGTATGAGAGAAATTTTCAAAAATGCCCCACTTGTAAATTTTGATATGTCAGGTTGGGTGGTTTCTCAGGTTAAAAACTTCCAAAGTGCATTTGAAGATGCTATTAGCTTTAATCATCCTATTTGAAACTGGAACACTAATAGTGCAGAAAACATGTTTTTCATGTTCAAAGGTGCTACAAGTTTTAATCAGGACTTAAACGATTGGAATACAGAGCAGGTAACAACAATGGAGTCAATGTTTGAAGATGCAACTAATTTTAATGGTCAGTTGAACAATTTTAATCTGTCAAACTTGGTAAATATGAAATCAATGTTTAAGAACACCACCAGCTTTAATCAACCAATAAATGAATGGGATGTTAGTAATGTAATAACTATGGAAGATTCTTTCCGTAATGCTACAAATTTTAATCAGCCTTTGAATAATTGGGATGTTAGCCAAGTAAATTCTATGTTTAGAATGTTCTCTGGTGCATCAAATTTTAATCAAAATATAAATAGTTGGAATGTTGAGGGAGTAATAAATATGAGTCAAATGTTTAGATTAGCAAATAATTTTAATCAACCGCTAGACAATTGGAATTTCAATTCAAATGTAAACCTGGGTGGTTTTTTGAATTTTTCTGGATATCAGACAACAAATTATGACAATTTGTTATCTTCATTTTCCGAAGTGAATTTGACTAATAGAAATTTAGGTGCTGCTACTTTATTGTTTTGCAATGTTGAATCTAGGGATTTTTTAATTAATCAAAAAAATTGGACTATTGCTGGTGATTCACAAAGATCTGATTGTGAAACCTATTCTATTGAGGATTTTGAATCCAAAAAAATAATTTCAATGTATCCAAACCCTTGTCAAAATTATTTATTTATAAGTGCATTGAAGGGCTATGATATCATTGAAAATGTTATCATTTATAATGTACAAGGTAAGTTACTTAGTAAAAATAGTCAAATCAATAGTAGCTCTACAAGACTAAATTTAACAGATTTAAAATCAGGTGTTTATTGGTTAAACATTACACTAAGTAGTGGTCAGGTTGTAAGAGATAAACTAATAAAAATGGACTGATAATAAAATTATTGGATCTATGTGATTAGTTTCAATCCAAAATTTAAAAGTATGTATTTTTTAAATTTACAAGTAAAATTACTCCACATTTATTTAAATAACTTACATTAAATTAGAATAAAATATGATACTAAAATTAAGAAATATCTATTTGTAATTATAAATTATTAATCGATTTGATTAAAAAATTTTACAGAAATCAATTTATTAGAGTCAACTTAAATACATTAAAAAGTAAAGCCCTTACCAGGCGGTAAGAGCTTTACAAACTAACCAATCTATTATGAAAAACTTCATCCACTGTAAATATAAGATTAAATAAGATTGTGACCAAAAAAAGTAGCTGTTTTAAAGAAAAATAAATTATATTTACTGAAAATTAGATACTTATGAAAAAGATATTACTCCTACTTTGTATTTTAAGTCTAAAATTACATGCACAAAATATTGACTGGCCACTTGCTATAGAGGATAATTTGCTAGATGAAAATGATGAAATTGAATTGTGTACTGGTAACCTAAGTGCTTTTAATAGCACTATAACAAATATTGAAAATAAAGAATTCATTCTTACCATTTGCCCTTCAAATGAGAATGAAGTGATTTATTTTTCAAACATAAATGTAAATTGGGTTTCCATAAGTGATCAAACAAATGAATTTTCATTAGAAATTTATAACGGTGAACAGGTTGATGAAAACCTATTACTTGACTTTTCTACACCTGCTGAACCTTCAATTGCAGAAGGGCTTGCAGCAACTAATGAAGAAGGCTGCTTAACTATTCTCTTGAAGACAGGAGACGCTAATTCAGTACCTGGTTTCCCGATTCCTGAATTTGGCTTTTCTTTGGACATAACCTGTGATGAAGCCTGTCCGAATATAATGCCAATTGTAGCATTGGCAGATGACGACTCCTGTGGAAGTCAGTTTGCCAATAATGTTGTAGTTGTACAAGATGAAGATTTTACACTCCAAGCTAATTCAATGATTGATGGTTTTTTGACTTCTGATACTGAACTCAATTATAAATGGACAGTTGGCAACACTTCATTTGAAGGTAATACTGTAGATTTAAATCTTAATCAATTAGGAAATGTGCCTGCAAGCATAATAGCCACCAACAATAGCTTTTGTACAAGTGAAATCTTAGAATTTAATATTATAGTAAATGAAGGTCAATTGAGTTTGTCTACCCAAAACACACATTATAACTTAGAGGAGCTAATTGCAGAAGTTATGATTGGTGGCGGAGCATGCGCTAATGTAAATAACGTAAATTCTCCTATACAGTCGCCAGAAGGCACTAGTATAGGATATTTCAATAAAGGCTGTAGTGATTTTCCGTTTGAAGAAGGAGTAGTTCTTGGTAGTGGTGGAATTCCAAATATTCTAGGTCAATTTTCAGAGAACGCATGGTCAGAAGCATCTGTATCTGGTAGTGGTCCAAATGAACAATTATTGGCTACTATTGCAACAGGTAATAATCCAACAAACTCTGTAAATGACGTAAGTGCAATTGACTTTGAATTTAGCTCTTTTGAACCTGAAGTAGCATTTAATTATATATTTGCTTCATATGAATATCCCTCCTTTGTATGTTCTTTTGCAGATGTATTTGCCTTTATTATAAGTGGACCCTATGATGAAGAAGGCAATTTTATTGGTGGTGATTTTGAAGACGGTACACCAGGAGTATACCAAGACGAGTATTTATACAACCATAATGCCAATCCTAACGATGACCTATTGGCCTCTAACTTAGGCGGGTTGAATATCGCCACAGTGCCCGACGAAATCGGTAATCCAGTACCAACAACTCCTACAAATATTCATAATAATCCAAGTTGTGGTATTGGAGGATTAGGAGAATTCTACTTACCTGAATTTTACAGTAACCAACCATCGGATTACCATAACATGGGAGGTGAGACAGTAGCCTTAACAGCACATGCGGAAGTTATCCCCTGTACAACTTACAAAATGAAGCTTCTTATAGGCGATTGGAACGACACCATAATGGATTCTTTTGTCTTTATTGAAGGAGGATCTTTTGGCATTGGAGCTGACCTAGGTGATGATTTAGTGCCAGGTAATGAAAATTTAGTCTGCTATGGGGAATCACAAAATTTATCAATTTACGAAAATGAAATAAGTGAAAATTGCAACTTAGAAGTTGAATGGTTAAAAGATGGTGAATTACTGAGCGAGTTCAACGATGAATTATCTATTGATGTTTTTGAGCCTGGACTATACGATGTTTTCATTGAAGGCGGTGAAGCTTGCGTTGGAAGTGATCAAATTCAAGTTCAATTTTTACCAACTGCTTCATTTGAATATCCCTTTGAAAATATTTGTGCCTGTGACCCAAATGGAAATTTTGAAATTAACTTGATGGAAGAACTTGATCCTTTTGCGTTTTTAAATGATAACGGTCAAGGTGGAGAAATTGCTTCAAACCAGAATTCTCTTGAAGATTTAGGTCTAGAAATAAACTTCTTTACAAGTGAAGAAGATGCAATTGACTTTAATAACCCCCTTGGAAACCCAGAAGAATATGAAGTTACGCAGCCTACCACTATTTGGGTTAGGGTTAATGAATCCTTATCTGGAGAAGCAAAATGTCCAACTATTGTTGGCATGGATGTACTATTAGCTTTTGCGCAACGTCCTGATGCAATAGAAGAAAATATACAACACTTAGATGAATGTAATTTATTCACTGAAGAGGAAAATATTGATCTAACCATTAATGACGCCATCTCTTTAGGTACAGCAAACCCAACGGAAGTCATAGCTACCTATTATGAAGAAAGAAATGATGCGTTAACAAAAACCAACGCTATTCAAAACCCAGAAAATTTCAGTTTACCGGACGGCGTTGATCAATCAAAAATCTTTGTGCGTTTAGAAAGTAGTCAAAGTGAATTGTGTTTTAATTTAGTGAGTTTTAATGTTCATGTAAAAAATGTAAAGATAGGCACTTTTCCTCTAGTTGATTTTTACGTTTGCAAGGAAGAAGGGCAAACGTCTAATATAGTCACTTTTAACTTGAGTGATTATGATGAGATTGTGCTTGGTGAAGACCAAAATGCTTCTGATTATCAAATCAATTATTTCACATCAGAAAGTAGAGCGCTTAACTTTACTAATCCAATTATCAAACCAACCCAATATTTAAGTGATGGAGAAACTATATGGGCAAGAATTAGCCGTAATGATGATTTAAATGAATGTTTTGCAATTGATAATTTTGAACTTAAGGTAACCGAATTTGGTGATCCTAATTGTGAAACTTTCTCTATAGTTGATTTTGAAAATAGTTTTAGCCTCTACCCTAACCCAACTTCTGGAAAATTGATCATAGAGCAAGTAACTCAATTTGAAATTCAAAAAATTGAAATATATTCCATACAAGGAAAAAAATTATTTCAATCCAACCAACAGCTGAAGCAAATCGACCTTACTAACTATACAACAGGAGTGTATTTTGTGAAGCTTTTGGTCAATAACAATTGGGTGACTAAAAAAGTGATAAAAAAATAATTAGAAATTGAGAATTATATAGTCAAAACTTGTTGGTTTAATAACCAGCAAGTTTTGTTTTTAGTATAAGCTATTAAAAACACAAAACCCTTACCAGGCGGTAAGGGTTTTGCTAATTAACCAATCTATTATGAAAAACTTCATCCACTGCAAATATAAGATAGAAATACATTCTGACAAATTTTTTTTCACTTTCCTATAGAAAAATTTACAGTATTTATTGGATTAAATTTTAAAATACTGTTTCCCAAATAATTAATAACATCAGTTCAATTAATCTCACTTTGTCAAAACTGTTTTAAATAATAAGATACGAACTTTTTAAGACGAAACATCTATATATTGTGGAATAAAAAACTAAAGTAAATCGCTATTTTAAATTGATTACTCTATTATTTTCAATCATAACAACAACAAATTTTAATTTTTAGTAACTTTTGAAAAAACTAAATCAAGTATATTGCACTAAAATTATAGAAATGATAAATTTTAAAAATTCTATCTTTTTCTTACTTGTTTTTTCAACTTTAACAGGATGTAAAAACAAAGAGGATAGTAAAAATCTAAGTCTCATTGAAGCTTCTTCTAGTGTTCAACCAATAGATAAAGAACTTAAAGAGGATGAAGACATTAAAAACTTTATTTTACCATACGCCCAAAAAATAGATCAAGAAATGAACGAAGTCATATCATATACTGAAAAATCTATGTTTAAAACTGATTCTAAACTCAACACCCCTATTGGAAATATGATGGCTGATGCCGTTTTTGAGCGAATCTCTCCTATTGCTCAAAAAAAGTTTTCAGTAGAACTAGACGGCGTATTACTTAATTATGGAGGTATTCGCTCTGGGATAAGTGAAGGAAATATTACGGTAAAGACTGCCTACGATATAATGCCTTTTGAAAATGAAGTGGTTATTGTGGAACTTACCTATGAAAAAATGGAAGCGCTTTTTGATTACCTTGCTAAAGCTCAAGTAGCTCACCCAATTTCAGGAATAGAGTTAGAAATTGATTCATTAGCAGAGATTATAAATAAAAAAATAAATTCAAAAGACTTAGAGAAAGGAAAAACCTATCATATAGCCACTTCAGATTATCTGTTAAAAGGAGGTGACCAAATGAATTTCTTCCTTGACCATAAAAAAGTATATACTACTGATTACAAACTTAGAAACCTCTTTATTGATTATTTTAAATCAAAAGACCAAATTGATCCCAAAAAAGATCATCGATTTATAAAAAACTAATTTTATGAAAAGAAGAAGATTTATTCAGCAAACAAGCATTGCAAGTAGTGTAATTGGATTAGGAAGTTTGGGGCTTGTCAAAGCCATGAACTCAGATAAAAATTTTGATAAACACATCACTATACTACATACTAATGATGTACACAGCCATTTGGAATCATTTCCCTCAAATCATTCCAAATTTGCTAACCGTGGTGGAGCTGCAAGAAGAAAGTATTATTTTGATCAAGTGAAAGCTGAAAATCAAAACACACTCATCTTAGACGCTGGCGATTCATTTCAAGGAACTCCATTCTTTAATTTTTATGGAGGTGAATTGGAATTCAAAGTCATGAGTAAGCTTGGTTATCATGCTTCAACAGTTGGAAATCATGAGTTTGATAACGGAATTGATAATATTGCCGCTCAACTTGAACATGCAAATTTTGACATGCTAAGTGCAAATTACAATTTCAAAAATACCTTGTTAGATGGATTGGTGAAACCCCATCAAATATTTGAGATTGATAATGTTAAAATTGGAGTTTTTGGTCTTGGCATTCAGCTAGAAGGTTTAGTAAGTAAAGGTTTATATAAAGAAACTGAATACTTAGACCCTGTTGAAATAGCTCAAGACCAAGTGAAATTCCTAAAAAAGCAAGAAGAATGTGACCTTGTAATATGTTTATCGCATTTAGGGTATAGCTACAAAAATGAAAAAATTGACGATTTGAAGTTAGCAGAAAAGACTTCAGGAATTGATTTAATTGTAGGAGGTCATACACATACCTTTTTAGAAAAACCTACCATAGTAAAAAATGTTGAAGACAAAAATGTTTTGGTTAATCAAGTTGGTTGGGCTGGTGTAAATGTTGGAAGAATCGATTTTTTCTTGAATCAAAGTAAAGAGAATAACTCTGAGGCCAACCTAATTAGAGTTTAAAATATCTTTGATAGTCAATGAAAAGTCGATTGCAGACATTCACATCAACAAAACTTTGGGCAATACTATTTCCATTTTGGATTGTTGGTGTAAAAGTTTTATCACTATTTCCTGAGCATATTGAAAATTGGTACAGCAATGCTCTATTTATTTGGATAAGAAATACGTGTTTATTACTTACAAATTGGACTGCTATATCCATTGGTGATCTCTTCTACATAGCCCTTTCTATTTTCCTTATTTATAAGCTAATTAGTTTTGTAAAGCAAAATAGAAAATTCAGTTTTTACTTGGTATATCTATTAGCTATAGCATCCAAAATATATTTTTCCTTTCATTTGCTTTGGGGAATGAATTACTACCGAATTCCTCTAAATGAAAAACTTGAACTTGATAAAGAATACACCCAAGAAGAACTTTTTGATTTTTTAGATGAAACCCTAGTGTTTACAAATGGATTACATAAAAAAATTACTGCCAATGATTCCCTACCAGTTGAATTCAATTTCAATGAAAAAGTGTTGAAAGAGAATTTGAATCAAAAAATACTTCTCGCATCTAAACAATCCCTCTTTATTAAGGGAATTCAGCCAAAAATTAAAAAATCACTTTTTTCAGTGCCACTTACTTATTCTGGGTTTTCAGGCTACATCAACCCATTTACCAATGAATCGCAGTACAACAGTCAGATTATAGATTTTAAAAAACCGGTAACCATTGTTCATGAAATAGCGCACCAGATGGGATATGCAAAAGAAAACGAAGCAAATTTCATAGCTTACTGGGTACTACTTAAACATGGAAACAAACTAGAACAGTACAGTGCTAGTACTTCCATTTTACGACATTTACTGGGAGAGGTATATTACTTAGATAAAGCTGTATTTGAAGAGTATAAAGACTGTATTAATTTTGGAGTACGTGAAAATTTTAGGGAGTCTCAAGAATTTTGGGATGCGTACGCTAACCCATTTGAACCCTTCATAAAACAATTTTACTCCTCTTTTTTAAATATCAATAATCAACCAGAAGGCATAGAAAGTTATTCTTATGTAACTGATTTATTGATCAATTATAATCAAGACCAAAAGATTTTTAAAAACATATAGTTAAATTTTAGTTAAATAAAATATTTATTTAATCTATCTTTTAACCCTATTAAAGCCCTAAATAAGTAGCTTTAAAATTTTTTTCATAAAAAACTTTTACTTTAAAGAACAACACTTTAATAATTTCAATTGAATTTACATCATTTTTTATTGTAAATTTATTCAAAACTTTTGATTATGATGAAAAAACTACTAATTCTGATTACTTTAAGCACTTTTTCTTGTATATTTTTCAATAGTTTGAAAGCCACATCTAATATTGATAAAAAAGATATAGCATTAGAAAATGTTTTTGTATTTGATGCTGAACCAAATGAAATTAACCCAATAACCATTTGCAACAATCAATTTGTAGTAGATTTAAATGAAAAGTTAGACGAAATTTTTGAGATAGAAGACGACCTTCCATTTCCAGAGGGAGAATACGAGATAAAATTTTTCGCTACTCTAGAGGATGCAGAAAATAATGAAAATGAAATAGAAGTACCAAATGAATATGCTATCACCATGGAGCAAGAAGAGTTATATGCTTCTTTAATTCATGAACCAACCACCGATTTGATTACTATTTTTTCGTTTGAAGTACTAGTTTTTTCTATACCAGACACCTCAGCTATTGAAGAATTACATCTATGTATCTTGGAAGAAGATGAGGGAATTGCTAACTTAACCAGTATAGAAGAACAACTTTTTTTAAATAATGATCAAGATGAATTTAGTTATCAAATCTTTACAAGTAACGAAGACGCCATCAACCTTGAAAATCCAATAGATGACGTAGCAAACTACCAAGTAGTTGAAAATCAAACTGAATTATTTGTTAATCTATTTAATCAAAATAATAATAGTTGTAATGAAGTTATAAGTCTTAATGTTTTCAAGTTCTTCATTGAAAACACTCCAGAAACAGTGTTTGATTTCACCAATGATTTTGAAAATTTTGAATTTGACTTAACTACAATCAATGGAGAATTTTTAGAAGCTAGTCAAGAAGATTTATCCCTAAGTTATTACTTGACCGAAATTGATGCTTTAGATAATGATAATCCCATTGAAAACCCAGAACAATTTATTCCTGATAATGAAACTCAAGAAATTTTTGTACGAATAGAGAATGAAATTGAAGGTTCATGTGTGATTATTTTTAATTTTGAACTAGAAGTATTAGTATTTGACATTGGAGAACCAGAGGATCTTACAGGCTGCCGAATTGAAATTGATGAAGAGGGTTTGGCCGTATTTGACTTGACAGAAAACAATGAAAATATGCTATCTGAAATTGATCCTGAAAACTTTGATCTGGATGAAGACTTTTTTATTCTTTACTTTGAAGACGAAGAGAGTGCTCTAAATAATGAAGGAGCTATTGAAACACCAGAAGCTTATCAAAGTATAAATAATCCACAGACTATTTGGGTTAATCTTGTAAGTACTGTAAGTGATGATTTCTTTTTTACTTCAAGTTTTGAAATGAATAGTTTTCAACTAGCAAGTTTTCAACAACCATCAACAATAAGTATATGTTCCTCTTTTGAAGAATCTTCAACCTACACATTTAGTCTAGGCGAATATTTTAATCAATTTTTTGAAAACAATTCAGAAGATTTATTTGAGTTGTCCTTTGTATTATTAGACCCTAATGACGGCTCTTCTTTACCTATTGATGATTTAGAAAATATTGAAGTTTCAAATCCTCCAAGGTTAGTTCTAGCTACTGCAACAAATCAGGAGTTTGAAGATTGTAGCTCTAATCGCATAATAAGTCTAGAAGTTGACAGAGTAGAAATTGCATTAGACAGCTTACCAACAATCGATGCCTGTGAGATTGAAGATACAGGTGTAGCTAATTTTGACTTAACAGAAAATGAATCAGCTATCTTTGGTATTTTTCAAAATCAAAACTCGCATCAGGTTAGTTATTTTAACTCTCAGGCTGATGCTGAAAATAATTTCAACCCGATTAATAACCCAACAAATTATCAAAATGACGCATCTCAAAACCAAGAAACAATTTGGGTAAGACTTGAAAGCATTGGAAATACTGACTGTGTAGACATAGGCAGTATGCAAATCCAACTTCGAGAAAATTGTATTGATTGGGCAGAAGCTATTGATCAAGGTGAATTAACAGAAAACGATCAAATTAACTCTTGTGGTGGTAGTTTTATAGCCACTAATCAAGGTGATTTTGATCTACAAGGTATAAATTATCAAATCACCATATGTCCAGATGAATCAGAAGAACAATTAAGTACTTTTTTAAATAATTTATCAATTACTTGGCCATCTGGATTAGGTCAAAATTCAAATTTTAATATTATAATCTATGATGGAGATTCTACTAATGCTCCTCAAATTGCTTCTTCTACGCCTCCAAATAACAATTTAGCTAATACTATTTTTTCTACACCTTCTAATGCAAGTGGGTGTTTAACTATTTTTTTTGAAACTGGTTCTTATGGTGTGCCAGGATTTCCCTTTCCTTTATTTGAATTTAGCTTTGATTATGAATGTAGACCTCCATGTGAAGAATTTGATCCTTTTATTTCAAAAATAACTGCTGATGAAATTTGCTCAGAACCAAATGCAGAAATACCTATTTTTCCAATTGGAGAAGAAATCACTTTCCAAGGAAATGTAAATGCAGCTAATAATCCAGCCAACTATACTTACCAGTGGAATTTTTCAAATGGCCCTCAAGCAGAAGGTGGTTTACAAAACCTTAGCTTTTTTGTTCCAGGAACTTATGAAGTTACACTAACAGTTACCGATAGCTTTTTCTGCGAAGAGGAAATATCTCAATTTTTTGTTATCGGCGATGACAATATATTGGTATCCCCAAAAGACGAAGTCTTTAGTCTTAATAATCTTATTGAAGATGTTATGGTTGGAGGCAGTGGCTGTGCTAACGTTCAAAACATCAGTTCACCTAATAATGCAGCATTACATGGAGGCAGTCAAAGTATTGGTTATTTTTCAAGAGGATGTACAGATTTCCCATTTGAAGACGGTCTTGTCATAGGTTCTGGGTTTGTAAAAGAAGGGATTGAAGATGGACTAGTTTCATCAGGAGGTGGAAATTGGCCTGGTGATCCTATCCTTGGTGCTCTAGGAGGAAACCCAAACAATACCAACAATGCAACTGTTATTGAGTTTGATTTTAGTTCATTTGAAAATGAAATTAGCTTTAATTACATATTTGCTTCTTATGAATATCCAGCATTTGTGTGCACTTTCGCAGATGTTTTTGCCTTCGTGATTAGTGGACCTTTTGATGAAAATGGTGAATTTATTGGCGATGAATTTCCCGCCGGTACACCGGGAGTTTTTGAAGATGAATATCTATATAATCATGATGCTAACCCTAATAATGATTTGCTTTCGCTAGATTTAGGAGGTTTAAATATTGCTACAGTTCCAGATCAAAACGGTAATATGGTTCCAACCACTCCCACCAATATTCACGATGAAAGCTGTGGGCCAACAACACTTGGAGGTTTTAGTTTACCTCAATTCTTTGGAAGCTTAAACCCTCCATATCATACTGTTTCAGGTGAAACAAGAAGCCTTACTGCACAAACTGAAGTCATTCCTTGTGCCAACTATAAAATGAAACTTATGGTGGCCGATTGGCTGGATACCCAACTAAACTCATTTGTGTTTATTGAAGGAGGGTCATTTAATATTGCAGCTGATTTAGGTGATGATATATTAGTTGAATCTGAAGAAGTTGTGTGTTATGGAGAAGAAAAGATTTTAGAAGTGTTTGGTGGAGAAATTGATGAAAATTGTGAACTACAGATTGAATGGTATAAAGACGGTGCCTTAATTGAAGGTGAAAATGACCCAATACTAATTGTAACTGAGCCTGGTTTATATGAAATTTTAGTAGGTGAAGATGAAAGTTGCATCAGTTCAGATGAGATAACTGTTGAATTTATACCTGTAGCCGAATTTGAAGATGATTTACCAGAACTTGAAGAGTGTGAAGAGTTTTTTGATTTAACTGAATCTATAGATGTTACTCAACTTATTAATGATGGTGTAGGAGGAAATATTTTTGAATTAGGAGATAGTGTAGAAGATGGCACAATACCTGGTTTAGGCTATGAAGTTCCAAGTTTTGAGGACTTAGGATTGGCATTAACTTTTTACGAAACTGAAACTGAAGCTCTAGACTTAGTCAATGCCATAGAAGATAGTGAAAGTTATTTCCCAGAAGAATTTTTAATCAGTAATGAAGATGGTGACTTGGTAATTGCAGAGGATACTCCAGCATTCATTAGAACCATATACGTAAGAGTGAGGCAAGACTTAAGAGATGATATTGATTGCGGTATAGATGACATTACTAGCTTTGAAATTTCATACATTCCTACTGTAGCGCCTGAATTAGAAGACCTTTTTAGTTGTGTTGATGAAGAATCTGAAGAAGATTTTGCCACTTTTGATTTAACTGAAAACAATGAACTAGCTTTTTCTTTGATGAATGAAAATGAAGAATTCTATAATATTGAGGATTATAATATTTCATTTTTTACTGTTTTTGTTGATGAAGATTTTGAAGAAGAAGACCTCACCAATGTTCATTTAGAATTAAATAATCCTATTGAAGAAGTTGATAATTTTGTAGCTACCGAGCAAGAGCAAATTATTGCAGCTATTATTCAACGCAACGATGAATCATGTGAAATTGTTAGATACTTTAGAATAATAACTTTTATTCAACCAACTCTTGACGTCTTAGAGGATTTATCACAGTGTGGTGATTTTACTTACACACAAAACTTTGACCTTACCATTAACAATCTTGAGACCATAGGAACAGAGGATCCAGATATAATTGAAACAATTGAATATTTTGCAACTGAGCAGGAAGCTATAGATGACGAGAATCCTATAGAAAATCCAGAAGAATACCAACTACCTTTTGGAATTGAGCAACAAAATATATACATCAAAATAACCAATGATGAAGAAAATGGCTTTTGTAGTGAGATAGGTGAGTTTTCTATTAACTTGGTTAATGTTGAAATTGGCACTAATCCACTTCCAAATATAGAAGAGTGTAGTGAAGACGGCGAAGGAAATGCTACTTTTAACCTTGCACAGCAAAATTCTCTAGTATTAGGTGAAAATCAACTTTCTCAAAATTACAGTATTTCTTATTTTGAAGATTTAGCTGATGCTAACG
>PXFS01000045.1 GCA_003564185.1 Flavobacteriaceae bacterium | reverse complement strand
TGGTCTCCTTCACGAACGTAAATCTTTTCAAGCACTCCAGAAAATTCAGGATAGATCAACAGATTTTCATCGGTAGTTACATTTCCTTGCACTTTAATAAAATGCTTAAAATCTTTCTTTTGTGCATTTTGTGCTTCAATTAGGGTATATCTACTCTTATCTTCAAAAGCAGCTAGCGCTTCATCTACCTTTTCTAAATCAAGGGTCAAGTCACGTTGTTTATGATAGAGATTCTCCTTAAGCTCTTGAAGTTCCTTTTTATTATTGTTGGCAATGACTTCATCTACATTTTTTTCTTCATTCTTTCCACAGGAAAAAAGGAAAAGTAAACTAATTAGGGTAAGGCTTGTAGTTATAGTTTTCATCTGTTTATTTTATTTTTTTAGTTGTCATATGTAACACGTATAATAATCCTTTTTTGTGTATAAGCTTTATATGCGCGTGTTTCATTTCAATTTTATTTACTGATGTGTGTTATTTTATAAGGTTTGGTTCTCGATAGTTCTGCTGAGTTTAATCGAAGTACACTTTCAACTCTGCTTTGGCTCGTTGAAACCACTACCAATGACGTTTTTATGTAATTTAATGATTATCAGAGTTTTGTTTATCTTCGAGCCCTTCGACCTGGTTCAGGATAAACTTTGTCGAGAAGTGGTCGGTTCTCGACTCCGCTCGAACTTAAAACAAGATTGAAAAACGTCACAGACTATTAAATAATTTTTTTTAATTTTCAAGGGCTCGAACTGACAGCAGTTGGCTTTATGTTTATAATTTTAAATTTATCTGTTAATATTTGATACATTTATTCCTTTAATGGTTTATTCAAAATGGTTTCTAACTGTGCTTTAGAAGAAATGACTTCCAGCATGGCTTGTAAATATTCATTTTGGGCGCTGTATAATTGTTGCTGGGCCTGACGAAGCTCAAAACTACTCGCCACTCCCTCTTTAAATTTCGCATCGTTTTTTTCTTCAATTCGTTCAGCTAAATCTAAATTACGCTGACTGGTAATGTAGGTTTCTGTAGCATAAGCAAAATCTGATTTAGCCCGGTTGGTTTCTAAGCGGAGTTGCTGAATGGACTCATCTAATTCAACTTCTGCTTGCTCTAAAGCAATTTGTGCACGTTTTGTTCGGGCATCCCGCTGAAGCGATGAAAAAATAGGAATATTTAAGTTTAATCCAACTATAGAAAAGTCAAACCAATCGGCATTTGAACTAAAAAAATTGAAATTTTCGCTAAACGATAAATAGCCGTAATTAGCAAATGCGCTTAAAGAAGGTAAGGCTTTACTTCGTTCCAATTGCCATTCCAATTCACGTTGCTGTACCAGGTTATCGGCAATTTTGAAATCGATATTAGATTCTAACTGTAAATCTTCTTCCAACAACTCTTCAGCCATCATTTCTTTGTCCGCTAAATTGCTTAACTCATCGGTTAACTCTACTGGAATAGTAATGGGAATTCCTAAAACAAAATTCAAGGTTTCTTTTGTAATCTGGTGATTTCGCTTGGCATTACGCAATTCATTTTCTAACTGAATGTAAGTAATTTCTAATTGTTCAACATCTTCTTCTTCAGCTAAACCATTTTCAAAAGTACGTTGGGTCTCATTTAAATTCGCTTCGGCTGAAGCCAGGTTTTTTTCAAGAATAGCAATAGATTCTTCTAATAAAAGCACATTTCCATAAGCATCTATCACCGATCTTCTAACTTCTAATTTGGTTTTTTCTTCAAAATTGGCGGAATATTCTAAAAAGGTCTTTGCAGCGCGCAAAGCCACAATATAAGAACCATCAAAAATAAGCTGATTTAATTGTGCAGTGGCATTCATGTTTTGACGAGGAGTAAACTGTACAGGCACAAACTCTCCAGGTTCGCCCCCAAATAGTTCCCCGCCTGGAACGGGAGTAATCTGAATAATTGGACTGTACTGATAATCTACATTGGCCGAAATTTGGGGCAATCCATCAGCTGTAGTTTCCCATTTCTGTTTCATGGCCGCCAATACGTCTTTTCTGGCATTAATTGCGCTATAGCTACTATCAACAGCAAAATTAATGGCTTCTTGTAATGAAAAGCGGTAGGATTCTTGATTGCCTTGCTGGGCAAGTCCACTTAAGCCAAAACCTAAGAGTACAATCCAAAAATATTTATTCGTCATCATTGGTTTTTTCTATTTCTTTTAGTCTTTCTAATCCTTGTTCAGTTACAATACTACGCATGTGGTAGTTCAAAAACTCTTCATAGAGTTGCTTCTTACTTAAATCGGTGGCCTTAAAAAAAGCCTCATCTTTTAAGTTAAACATTCCCGCGATGTAAATTCTCGTGGTAAAAATGCGGTGAATTTCTTCCCGGTACCAACCCTCATTAATACCACGATCTACATTTTTTTGCACGCAGGTAAGCATTTTCTCGAATTGCGATTGCCTAAGGCGCTTGTACAATTCTGGATAGTATTTTTCCATTTGGTATTGCGGAGAGGATTTCTCATCTTTTAGGCGCTTCATTACGGTCCGTTTAATTTCGTAAAGTTCTTCAATAGGATTTAATTCCTTAGCAATTACTAAATCAATTTCCTCATGAATTTGGTCTTTTACAAATTCGCCTACACATTCTACCAAGTGAGTTTTGTTATTGAAATAGGTATAAATGGTTTTTTTAGAAACTGCTAATTCTGAAGCAATTTCGTCCATAGTTACACTTTTAAAACCGTATTCCAAAAACAACTCTGCCGATTTATGAATAATTTTTTCTTTCATTTGGACGCAAATCTAGTTTGGAAACTTTAAGAACTAAAATAGTTTCCTTAGTTTTATTAAAAGTTTAACAGAGAGGGGGTAAAATCATTTTTATTAATTCTTATGCCAAAAACCACAAGAGTTGATAAGATTACAAGTCTTTTTGCTCATTTAAAATGTCATTTAAGCTTCATCTATTTCTGTATCTGTTTAGAGGGCTTATTAAAAAATAAAGAGGGCTTTTTGGTGTTTTTAGAATTAAACAAGAGTGTCTATTAATGATGATAAGGACTCTAAATAAGTATCCATTACTAAAGCATAGAATAAATTTTAATTATTCAGAAAAGTTTCAACAAGGATTAAGGATTGGAATAAATACTGGCATACTTATCTAAGTTTTTTTTCTCTAACCTCAAACCCCACACACACAAAAAACAAAATATTAAACCCGTTTTATGCAGTAGAAAGTGAAGAATGAGCCGAACTACCTGCATTTAGTCGGGTTAACCCCGATTTATACCAATTATTATTTGAAATTACTGGAAAAGAAAACTGCCTGTCCCGAGAAATTCGGGAATGATTTTTTTCCAAAATTTTAATTTTATTTCAGAATATTATTCAAAAAAAAGTTTTGCTTTGTTGTAAATACATTTTTAATGAAATCACTTGCAAAGTACCAAGAAGCTTTTATGCACTACTTAGAAGAACAAAATTATGATCAAGAGCCTGCTGGGTTGTATCAGCCTATTGATTATATTTTAAAGTTAGGGGGGAAGCGACTGCGACCGATTTTAGTCTTGTTGGCAGCAGAAAGTTTTGGTGGTAATTTGAAAAATGCCTTGCCAGCTTCACTAGCAGTTGAGATTTTCCATAATTTTAGCTTAGTGCATGACGATATTATGGACAAAGCGCCTTTACGAAGAGGCAAAGCAACTATACATCAAAAATGGAATGTGAATACGGGAATTTTATCTGGTGATGCCATGTTGATTATGGCGTATCAAAAGCTACATGATTACCCTTCAAATCAAGCTAAGGCACTTCATCAATTGTTTTCTCAAACTGCCATTCAAATTTGTGAAGGACAACAATACGATGTTGAATTTGAAAGTCGAAATTTAGTCACTGAAAAGGAATATTTACAAATGATTGAATATAAAACTGCAGTATTGGTGGCTTGTGCGCTTCAAATGGGGGCTATAATTGCAAATGCTTCAATTGAAAACCAAGCTAAAATTTATGAATTTGGGAGATTGTTAGGTATTGCTTTTCAACTACAAGACGATTATTTAGACACTTTTGGAAACCCTGAAACCTTCGGAAAACAAATAGGGGGTGATATTTTAGAAAATAAAAAAACTCAGCTTTATATACAAGCACAACACCTGGCCTCTGAAAAGGATCGTGACCAATTACAAGGTTTATTTAAAGTAGATACCTACAATCCTGATGAAAAAATAAGAAAAGTAAAGGCTATTTTTGAGCAAACAGGAGCAGAAAAAGCAACCAAAAATACTATAGCATCTTACACCCAACAAGCTACAGAAGTTTTAAATTCAATTGAAATGCAGGATAAATCTAAAGCTTATTTAGTAGAATTTAGCAAATGGCTTATGACAAGAAATGTGTAGTGTAATGAATGAATTTGAAAAACAGAGTTTAGCGCTACTTACTGAAATTTATCAAGCTGGTTATTTTTCTGAGTTGATTGATTTAGTTAATGCTGATTTAAACCGCATTGGAAGTACTTCATTAGATAAATATACAAAAAATGAAAATTAATTTTTTCAAGCTTTGAAGCATGAGCTATCTCAACTTGAGCCGTCCTCTAATAAAGTAAAACAACTTTGTTACCATGTTGATGTTCCTGAAAATATTTATCACTCATACACCCATCACCCCCATCAAGAATTTGGCTTTTTTGTTTTTCATTTGCTGAAAAGATGGCACTTGAAACTTTCTTACAGAATAAAATCTAGGTAGTTGAAAAGGAGAAAGGCTTTCAGCTAAAAAGCGTTAATCGATTATTAGAATTAAAATTTAATACTGAACTTTGTATTTAAATTGAAATAAAATGACACATCAATATACCGTTGAAGGGATGACTTGTGGAAACTGCAAAAAGCATGTAGAAGAGGCTTTATCAGGCTTAAGCGAAGTGAAATCGGTTGAAGTAGATTTGGAAAAAGGTGAAGCTACTTTAGACTTATCAAATCACCTCACGGAAGAAGCGCTTCAGGAAAGTTTAGGAAGTAAATATAGCATTTCTCAAAAATCAGAATTTGAGTTACCTAAAACAGATGCTTCAGTAGAACAGAAATCTAAATTTCAGCAATTAAAGCCTTTGTTTTTAATCTTTTTCTACATTGCTTCAGCAAGTGTATTGATTCATTTTTCAAACTTCGGTATAGAAGAATTTATGCTGGATTTTATGGGCTTGTTTTTTATTGTCTTTAGCTTTTTTAAATTTTTAGACTATAAAGGTTTTCCAGATTCTTTTAGTATGTATGACCCAATTGCCAAGCTTTTTAAACCATATGCATGGATTTATCCATTTCTTGAAACGGCACTAGGATTGGCTTTTTTGTTCAGATTTAAACTTGAAATTGCCTTAGTATTAACCATTTTAATTTTGGGTGTAACTACAATAGGTGTAACAAAATCATTATTTTCCAAAAGTGCGATTAAGTGTGCTTGTTTAGGAACGGCTTTAAATCTTCCCATGACCGAAGCTACTTTTATAGAAAATGCAATTATGTTAGTAATGTCTACAGCTATGCTTTTGGTGCTATAATTATACCATTTATCAATTGAAATTACCGTAATAAAACGCCCCTTTTTCCTTTCTGTTTCATTATAAAAAGAAACCATAGCTTAGGCTATGCTTGATTTATCTAATTTACATAAAGAAAAAAATCATCGTTTTCTTTTACAGTAATTTCAAATAACAACTGGTATTATAATTTAACTCTGTTTAGTTCATGATTTTTTTAGCATCTTGCCAAATAAAATCTTCTAAAGAATCTTCTGAGTCCACTTCTTGAGCGTTATAATGTAAAGACCAACCCATGGAATTAGTAAGAAAGTAAATTTTCTGTAATTCCGAAATTAATCTATTTTTTGCATTTTCCTTAATTTGAGATTGTCTTATTTTTCCTTCAATAAGCTGATCTACTCGTTTCTTAATTTTATTAAAATCTTTAGCTTCAAATTGATTGAAGTAGTCTTGAGAAACATCGTAGTAGTAAATTTCTGGATAAATGTTGATTTCTTCATTAGGGATGTAAGTTAGATGAACCTCTTTTTTGTCTTTGTCTATAAAAGTTTCCAACTGAGATAAATCGAAACTTACTGTAACTTTTGCGTTAACAATAACAAGTGTTTTCTTTTTGAAAGAAAGCATTCTGAAATAATCTTTAGAATCTTCATAAGAAAAAACTTCAGAGAAAGCTGCTTCGGTAACAATTAGCTTACCAACGTTTTCCAGCTGAAATTGAATTAAACTACTCAATTCATTTAACTGCGAAGTTTCTTTTTTTTGATGTAAGTAGTAAAAAAGTCCAACAAATAAAACCAAGCCACTAACAAACCCAAAAATTACCCTTTTCATGTATTCTCAATTAAAATTACTTGAAATAATTTTTTCATATAAAGCTTAAAACCTTAATTTATTAGGGCTTTCTATCCAACAAATATAATAAAATTAGAAAAATACATTAGTGTATCAATTAAGAAAAAAGTATGTTATTTGATAAATACAATTAGTTGAATTGAATTGAATAGCCCTGTAAAATCTTGGTTAAAAAATAAGATGTGAGAAAGCCCTATGCCAATAATCCTTATATTTGCCTTTCCCAATAAAAATCAACCGATGCTAATTGCTGTTTTATTAGGTTTTATTTTTGCCATTTCTATTTTAGTGATTGGAAAATTCATTAAAGGGAAGCAGTCTTGGTTAAGTACGTTAATTCCACTTTCTTTATTAGCTTATTTTTCCAGTTTTATTCCTCAAATTAGTCGGGGAGAAGTCATCCATCAAACTTACGCTTGGATTCCTTCTTTTGGTGTTGATTTAAGTTTTCAATTAGACGGCTTGTCTTTGCTGTTCACGCTCATGATTACAGGAATTGGAACTTTAGTTTTTGCTTATACTTCGGCTTATTTAAAAGGACACGAGTTTTTAGATCGATTTTACGCTTACTTAAGCATGTTTATGGGAGCAATGTTGGGCCTAGTTTTGTCTGATAACTTGATTTCCATGTTTGTGTTTTGGGAATTAACCAGTATTTCATCCTTCTATTTAATTGGTTTTAATAATGCTTCATTGGCCTCTCGAAAATCGGCTTTAACTGCTTTAGGAATAACGGGTATGGGAGGTTTACTCTTTTTAGGAGGAGCGGTTTTGTTAGGTGATGTTGCTGGCACATTTACCATTTCTGAAATGATTGGCATGAGTGAAGAAATCACCACTCATTCAGCTTATGTTTTAATAGCCATCCTGTTTTTTGGAGCGGCCTTTTCTAAATCGGCTCAATTTCCGTTTCACTTTTGGTTACCAGGAGCAATGAAAGCTCCAACGCCGGTTTCTACCTACTTACATTCGGCTACCATGGTGAAAGCTGGGGTGTATTTGTTATTGCGATTTACCCCAATTTTAGGAAATACCGAGTTTTGGAATTCAACTTTAATTATTGTGGGTGGAGTAACCATGTTGTATTCGGCAATTCATATTATTTTTAGAACCGACCTGAAAGGAATTTTAGCCTATTCAACTATTTCTGCTTTAGGGATTTTAGTTTTCCTCATTGGTTTAGGCACCCAAGAAGCTTTGATTGCTTGCTTAGTTTTTATCATCGTTCACTCCCTTTACAAAGCTTCACTTTTCTTGATTACAGGAATTATTGACCATGAAACAGGAACAAGAGATATTACGCAATTGGCTGGCTTAAGAAAAGTTTTGATGCCAGTAGCTGTGGCTGGGTTTTTAGCCGCGTTGATTAGTGGGGGAGTGCCACCAACCTTCGGCTTTATTGGTAAAGATTTAATTTATGAAGCAGGCTTAAATTGGGGAAGCTTTACTTGGCTTTTGGTAGGCGCTGCTTTGCTTACAAAAATCTTACTTTATTACGCAGGTTTTGTGGCTGGAGTAAAACCTTTTATGGGAAGTTTACCTGCTTCATTTGAAAACGTGCATCTCCCCGAAAAAAGATTATGGATTCCGCCTTTATTGTTGGTGAGTTTAGGGCTGCTTTTAGGCCTTGTTCCTCACTTGGCAGAAGATGCTTTAATTGCGCCAGGAATTGAGGTGTTGATGACTTCAACTGAAAGTTTTCATTTAAAATTATGGCATGGTTTTAATACTGCATTAATTTTAAGTTTAGTAACTATTGGCGTTGGAACTTTGCTTTATTTTGTGCTAATTCCTTCGCATAAAAAAGAAAGTTTCATTGAGAAGTTTGAAGTGATTAGCCCAAAAAATATAGTGCTAAAAACCACTGAAGGATTTAGTGCTTTTTCTACTTTGTGGACAAACTTCTTCCAAAACGGATTTTTAAGACATTATGTAGCTACTATTATTGGTTTTCTGTGTTTGGTTTTAGGCTTTATAATTTTTAGTAATTTCGATTTAAGTATTGACTACTCCAGCTTTTCAGAATTAACCGTTTATGAAGTAGCTATTGTGATTATGATGATTACAGCTATTTTATTCACTGTTTTTTCAAGATCGCGATTAGCGGCTGTGGCATCCATGGGAATTGTTGGTTTTGCTTTTTGTTTGTTGTTCTTATTTTATTCAGCTCCCGATTTGGCAATGACTCAGTTTTCTGTAGATACGCTAACCGTAATTTTATTTGTATTGGTTTTATACCGATTACCCAAATACCTTAAATTATCCAAAAACGTACTACGGATCGAACACGGTGTTTTGTCTGTTGTTTTTGGTGCATTGATGACGATCTTAGTACTGAAAGTTTTACAAGAGCCTGTCAATGCTGAAATCACTGACTATTATGCGCAAAATGCTTATTTGCTAGCAAAAGGTAAAAATGTAGTGAATGTAATTTTAGTTGATTTTAGAGGAATTGATACCTTAATTGAAACTTGTGTTTTGATTGTTGCCGCCTTAGGTGTTTTTGGTTTACTTAAATTAAGACTTAAAACACGAGATAAAAAATAAAGGATATGAAAACTATTATACTTAGAACAGCTTCCGATTTTCTGCTTCCTGTGTTACTGCTTTTTTCAGTATTTATTTTACTGCGCGGACATTACTTACCGGGCGGTGGTTTTATTGGCGGATTAGTGGCTTCAATAGCTTTTGTACTTGACGCTTTTGCTAATGGTTTAGAGAACACCAAAAAACTATTGAAAATTCACCCAGGATTTTTAATGCCTTTTGGCTTGGTGCTTTCTGTTATTGCCGCAATTTCTCCAATTATTTTCACTGGACAACCAATTATGACTGGGCTATGGGCTGATGATCCCATTCCGGTTATAGGAAGCATTGGTTCGGCTTTATTTTTTGATATTGGCGTTTACCTAATTGTAATAGGCGCTTCATTAACCATTATATTCACCATATCAGAATCGGCTTAACCTATGGAAATATTACTTGCAATAACAACTGGAATACTTTACGCGGCGGGAATTTATATGATTCTTAGACGAAGTATGGTGAAACTTATTCTTGGGTTAATTCTGTTAGGCAATGGGGTAAATTTACTCATCTTTTTATTGGGTAGAATTACCAAAGGGAAACCGCCCATTATTCCAGAAGAAACCAAAGTCTTTGAAGACCTATTTGCCGACCCCGTTCCACAAGCTTTAATTTTAACGGCTATTGTAATTAGTTTTGGCTTACAGTCTTTTGC
>PXFS01000078.1 GCA_003564185.1 Flavobacteriaceae bacterium | reverse complement strand
GTGATCGCGACAGGATTCGAACCTGTGACCGTCTGCTTAGAAGGCAGATGCTCTATCCAGCTGAGCTACGCGACCTTTTTATTATTTCAATTTAATTCAGAACTTGTGACCGACCAGACAATGAGGTCGGGGTACTGTGCTTGCGCTTACTCTCTAATAATATGGAATAAATTACGCAATCATTTTGCGGTTGCAAAGATAATCTTTCCTTTTGTTTTACCAAGTATTTCTAAAAATAAAATCTCTTTTTTAAAAAATAAAAATGCCTTACAATTGTAAGGCATTTAAAATAAATTATCTAGATATATTATTTATTGTTTTTCATACCATCTTCAATCATTCCAAAGAATTGATCTAATTTTGGTAACACAACAATTTTAGTTCTTCTATTTCTAGCTTTTCCATCTCTTGTGTCGTTGGATGCTATTGGCATATATTCACTTCTTCCAGCGGCAGTCATACGCTTAGGGTCTACATTAAACTCATCCTGTAAAATTCGAACTACCGACGTAGCACGTTTTACACTTAAGTCCCAGTTGTCAGTTATAACCTCTCTTGATATTGGGTCAGTATCGGTATGACCTTCTACCATAAATTCAAATTCTTTTTTGTCATTTACAACTTTAGCCACCTTTTCAAGTACTTTTCTAGCTTCTTGTGTTACCTCATATTTACCACTTCCAAATAACAATTTATCAGAAATAGAAACAAAGACAACTCCTTTTTCCACATTAATCTCAATGTCTTCATCATTGATATTGTTTAGTGCTCCTTTCAAACTAGTAACTAATGCTAAAGTAACACTATCTTTTTTGTTAACCGCATCTTGCATAGTCTTAATCTGCATGTCTTTTTCTTTCATGCTTTCTAAAGACTTAGTAAGGTTTTCTGCACCTTGCTTAGAAATTGTTACAATATCACTTTGCGTATTTAATAATGCCGCATTTGTATTTTCTAATGTTTTCACCTGACGCTCAAAACCATCCTTAAGGTTTTTCTTCTCTTCCTCACAAACACTCAATTGCATATTAGCTGCTTTCAAATCGTTTTGTGTTGTTTGGTAATCATCATTCAGTTCATTAAATTTCTTTTTTGAAACACAAGATGATGCCAAGATTGCAATCATGCTTAATAAAGCAATTCCTTTTTTCATTATGCTAATTATTTATTTGATTTAATTTGCAAAAATATGATCTTTATTTTAGAAAACAATCGTTTAACATCATTTTATACCAAAATTTTCTCATTTAGTGAGTATGTAAAGTTAAATCTTTTAATCAAATTTTAATTTTATTTTTTTCAAGTACTAATCTAAGCTTTGTTTTTTTGACAAAAAATAAAATATGCGTCTCGAAATTTATTTTTTGGTTTTACTTTTTATGTCAGTTTCATTTGTTTATACACAAGAAATTGAAGGAATTGACTCTATAAAGGTAAAGCGAATATCTCCAAAAAATGGGAAAAAACTACTTGATTCCCTAACTTATGAAACTGCCTCTGGACTTCCCATTGCAGCCTCAAAAATTTATTTTACCGATTCCAAATTTACCATTTCAGGTTTTTTTGAATCTAATTATATTAATTACAGAGGTCCAAAAAATACTGATTCTGGCGATTTAGAATTGTACCAAACTAACCTCCAAAGATTTGTAACATACGCGGCTTACAAACCTAAAGATTGGCTAGTGATATATGCTGAAATTTTTGCTGAGTTTGTGAATGATGGTACAGATGAGAGTGAATGGGAATATTTACCTGAATTTTTCTTTGATTTTTTAATTTCAAAAGAATTTAATCTTCGTGTTGGAACTCATCAACCCCAAATTGGCTATATCAATAATAATGACGAACCCATTATGTTTTACTCCGTTAACCGACCTGAAGTAGAACGCTTAATTATCCCTTCACAATGGATAGACCTTGGTCTTATGACTTATGGAAATATTGGTAATGATTTGAAATGGTCACTTTCAGCCTACCAAGGTTTAGACGCTACTAATTTAAATGGAGCAACTTGGATTAGAGGAGGTAGAGAGGATGCATTGCGTTTTAATTTAAACAACCTTCTTTTTAATTCTAGTTTAAAATATACAGGGATAAAAGATACCGAAATAGGCTTAAATGGGGTATACACCCAACTGGGTAGAGATCAAAAAATAACAGACCAATTTGGTAATGAAAGGAGTGTTGACGCAAGTACTTATTTGGTCTCTAGTTACGTTAGAAGAGAAATTGGAAATTGGAATTTTATGGGCTTAGCCTCCTACGGTGAAACAAGAGGCACCCAAGATTTATTTGAACTTACAAATGTTGGTGATAATGAGGGTGAAATCTTAGGAAATAAAGTTTTTGGTTACTATGCTGAAATTGGGTATGATATACTTCCTGCACTAGGACTTAATAAAAGAAAAGCAAAGGGGAAAAAAGATAACTTTTTAGTGAAAGCGAATGAAATGAAATTACCAATTTTTGTTAGATATGAGCGACTTGATACACATGCTGGTGTTAGTGATGCTTTTATTGATAGTAATTTAAAGCGTTCTGACTTAAATGCCATAACCATAGGTGCCAATTTTAACCCAAAGCGAAGCATTGTTATAAAAGCTAACTACCAAATTAGAGATAACGACCAACCTTTATTTACAGGAGACTTTGAAGGAAACCGATTTGAATTAGGTGTTGGTTTTATATTTTAAAAAGTAATTTTTCTTTAAATAAATAAGCCGTTTCAACATTTTGAAACGGCTTTTTAAATTTAAATTAACTTTAAGTTGATTTATTCTCTGATGTGCCCGTCTCCATAAACATAATATTTATTGGTTACTAGCTGCTTTAAACCTAATGGTCCTCTATGATGTAATTTATCTGTAGAAATTGCTAATTCTGCTCCTACTCCCATTTGGCCGCCATCAGTAAATCTTGTGGAAGCATTGTGATAGACAGCTGCAGAATCTATTTCTTCCATAAATCTTTTAGCCTCAGTTTCTTCTTCAGTTAAAATGGTTGAAGAATGCTTTCCAGAATAAGTATTAATCATTTCTTGCGCATCTTCTTGATTTTTTACTGAAGTGACTAAGATTTTCATGGCCAAGAACTCTTCATACCAAATACTTTCTTCTTTTGCCTTTTGATTGTTTGGCAAAATTTCTGCTACTTTTCCTGAAACTATTGTCTCTACTCCTGCAGCTTCAAGCGTTTTAGCTAAATCCTTAACTTTTGTTTCAAAATCTGGTAAATTTTCATCAATTAAAACCTTATCTAAGGCATTACAACCTGATATTTTATCGGTTTTTGCATTTATTAATACCTTTACTGTTTTAATCCAATCTGCATTTTTGGAAATATACATAAAGTTATTACCTCTACCACTAATTAAAACAGCGCATTTTGCATACTGCTTCACAAAATCAATTAATCGCTCCCCACCTCTAGGTACAATTAAATCTAACTTTTCAGTAGGCTCCATCAAAAATGACTGAGTTTCTTGTCGGTTCATCACCAACATTTTAATCCAGTCCTTTGTTAAACCATTTTTTTCTAGCGCCATGTGCCAACATTTTACTAATTCTTCATTTGAATGAAAAGCTTCTTTTCCTCCTTTTAGCAAAATTTTATTGTTTGCCTTAAAAGCTAAAACAGCCGCTTCAATAGTAACGTCAGGTCTAGATTCATAAATAATTAAAATCGTTCCAAAAGGGTCTGTCTTATTGATGATCTTTAACCCTGAATCTAAAGTTACATTCGATATTTCATTACCTACAGGATCTGCCTGCTCTTTAACTTCTTGAACAGCTCTTTTCATGTCATCCACTTTAGCATCATTGACAACAAGTCTATCATAAAGCGCTTGATCATCCCGATCAAATGCGTCTAAATCTTTCTTGTTAGCGGAAATTATTTCTTTTCTTCTATCTTCAATGAGATTAATCATTGTTTCTAGAACTGCATTTTTTTTATCTGTACTTAGTAATTGCATTAATCTTTAAATTTTAAAGTTTAAACTCTGTTCCTTTTCTTTTTCCTTCTAAAATGTCTATGATGACGTTTTCATCTTTACCATTGGCTATATAAGTTGGTATATGTTTAGAAGCAGTTAATTTGGCAATTTTCAATTTTGATTCCATTCCACCTCTACCCTCGCCTTCAGCTTTTTGGTTCTCCTGTACGTATTTTTCAACTTGATCATGAACTTTTACTTCATGCAAAAGCTTTGATTTATCATCATCTGGATGCCCAGTGTAGAGGCCATCAATATCAGTTAACATAATTAACTTGTCAGCACCTACTAATTCAGCTACAAGACTTGCTAACTCATCATTGTCGGAAAACATAGACATTGATAGAGATACAGCATCATCTTCATTAGCAATAGGCACAATTCCCTCATTTAAGAGCCCTTCGTAACAATTGATCATATTTTCACGGTACTTACCTGGTGCAAAGTCACGCTTTGTAGCAAGTACTTGTGCACAACGCATTCCAAAATCGTGAAACATAGTATAATAATGACGCATCATTCTTGGTTGACCAACTGAGGAGTAAATTTGTCTTCTTGTAGTTTTGTCTTCTGCCATGCATTCGCCTAAAACCTCTTTACCAGCAATAGCTGAACCAGAAGAAACTAAAATTGTAATAATGTCTCGCTCATATAAATAAGCAATTTGACGAACTAAATTCTTAAGTATTGGACCAACAATTCTGTTATTTCGATTGGTCATTACATTAGTTCCTACTTTAACAACTATTCTTTGTTTAAATTTTTCTTTAGATGTCATACTATTTTATTCATTTCCTAATTCAACTGCTCTATGAAATGCCGCGTAAGCTGCTTCTTTTATTAATTCTTCAACATTATTATCATCCATAGAATCTAAGGCTGCTTGTGTGGTTCCGCCTTTAGAAGCTACTTTATTCATCCAAGTTTTAGGGGTAAGGTCAGACTCATTGAAAAGTTTAATTGCACCTTCAAAAGTGGTACTTACAAGAACTTTAGAATCGTTTTCTGAAAAGCCCATTTTCCTAGCTGCTTCAAGCATAGACTGCATAAAATAAAACACATAAGCTGGACCACTGCCTGAAATTCCTGTTGATTTATTAATGAATTCTTCGTTCTTAACACGTATTGATTCTCCTGTAGTATCCAATAAGCCTCTAATGGTTAACAATTCAACACGAGAAACTTCTTTAGATTCTGTGTACGAAGTGACCCCTTTACCTACTTTTGCAGGAAGGTTGGGCATTGTTCTAACCACTTTTTTAATCCCAAGACCTTCTTGAATTTGCTTAATGGTTATTCCTGCCATTAAGGAAACAAATATTTGGTCTTGATTAATGTAGGGTAACATTGTTTTAAATAAGTCTTCTGAATGGTAGGGCTTAACCCCTATAAAAACAATATCAGCTTTTGGTAAGCAATCTTCTAATTGACCGTAAACATCAAATTCTTCCCTTTCGTTGAGTAAGCTGATTAAGTCGGCAGATAAATCATGAATCATTAATTTTTTTCTACCTAAAAGGGGCGAATTTGTCATTCCTTCAGAATAGGTTAACCCCATATTTCCAGCTCCAATAACAAGTATTTTCATTTTATATAATTTGATTTAAATTAATATCAGCTTAAAATATGCAAGATTGATGCGAAAAACAAGTTTTTATGAATTTATTTTAAGAAAATATCATAAAAAAGCAATTTTTTCAAACAAAGTGTAAACTAAAAGGATTTCGCTGTTCATTAGAGAAGTTTAGAATAAATGGCTGAGTAAGTTTGTCAGTGACAAAATGTGTAAAAGCGGAAAATATTTCAGTTAGTAGACTTATTGAGACAAAAAATCTATTCTATAATCATAATTTTGATGTATACCTGAAGAACTGATTTATTTTCGATTTAAAAATACATTTCAGAATTCAAGTTAATTTAAATCAAACTCCATCCAAATAGGGATATGATCCGAAATTTTTCTGGCCATTTTGATGTCCTCAAAATCTTTATAGAAATGCACTACTCCACTATCTATTACATTAATTTTTTCTGAAGGAAATAAAATGTGATCGTATACTTTTGAAAGGCAATCGTTATTCTTATTAATATCACATTTAGTACGAAGAGAAGTCTTCTGATTTTTGTGAGCTGTAAGATATCCCATTTTTTTAAGAGGATTAAAAACGGTGCGGCTTTCAGGCAAATTGAAATCGCCTAAGAAAATTAAGTATTCGTTTTCATATAATTCAGGATAATTTTTAAAATATTTGACTTCGGTTTCTGGCTGTTTTTTGGTTGGAATTGCATGAAAATTAAATAGTGTAAAATTTTTATTTTCATAGATAAATCGAATTACATAAGGCTCACGTTCAATCTCACGCACATAATTTTGGTCTAAAAAAGCTTTATTTTTTACTTCTACCTTACTTGGTTTCCATAAAAAAGCATAACGCTCACTACTGTAAGGCGAACTTTGTGTAGGATCGCTTATGCGGTAATCCCATTTTGCCCCTTTACGATTTAGCGCGTCTACTAAACGAGCAACAGCTTGAGCACCACCAGGTCCTGCAACTACTTCTTGTATGGCTACGATATCAAAATCCTTGAGCAAATCAGCCATATAGCTAATGCTTTGATCAGATTTCGATTTACCCAAGTGTTGAATATTCCATGAACTTAGCTTGACTTGTGCAATACTTAAGCACAAACCTGCAAAAAACACTGCAATAAAAAAGTAAGTTTTTAATTTCATGGTAAATTTTAATTCGACTAAAATTTAAAATTAGAACATCATAAATTGAAAAAGGCTACATAAAAAAGTAGAAGAACAAGATAGCCTGACCTGCTCCCATGCCTTCAAACCTTCCAATCTGCCTACCAAAACCATCAAACATGCGTTGGGCATTCACAAACGATACAAACAAGAGCAATAAAGTTATGATGAAATAGTGTTTCATTAGAAAATTATTTGGACTTATCAGCTATTTTAATTTTTATTAAAAATAATCACGTTAGAATTAAAATGATGAAAATTTATTCAAATTTAAAAGTATTCATAATTTGGTTAGCCTCTTGTACAGTATTATCAAAATATTGCTTTTCGGCAGAGAAGGTTATGGTATAAGCCATTTGATTAATGAGCAACATATATTGTAGAAACTTATAATTTGTACCCTCTAATCCTTTCTCAAAAATTAATCGATAGGCTTTTTGGTTATTCATAGAAGTTACTTCTTCCTCCTCAAGCTTGAAATTACTCTTCAAAATAAAATTTTTATTAGCCTGTATATGACTATCAAAATCCATTGATTTATCTTTTTTTGATGCAACAACATTTATGTTTTGGATGAATTCAGAAGGATTTTCATTTTTCATTAAAACAACGGGTATGTTTTCATCCATCGAATCTTCAATCCTCCAATCATCACTATAAGAAAATTGAATTCCATTTTCATTGTATGAATTTGTAAACTGATTATTCTCTTCATTATTTTTACAAGATACAATAATCAGTAGACTAATAAATAGTATTAATGTTTTTGAAAGCGACTTCATAAGGATTTTTGTTTTTTGCATTACAAATATGCAAATAGATTTCAATCAATAAGCTAAGAATACAAATTTTATTTAAAAATAATTATCAAAAAATTTAATTTAATTTAATTTAAAAAATCAGTCATAAATCATACTTAAATGACATTCTTCTCAAAAAAACACTTAACCAATTAAAAATCAACAAATAACATAGTATTAACTTATATTAAAACAATAGTAAAGTAATTTTAAACAATTATTTATAACGCATTAAATACAAATTAAAAGTTCTATCATGAAACAAATTCTACCATGAAACAAATTCTACTTTTCGTATTCTTATTTATTAGTACTTCTATTTTCGCACAGGATTTTGTTACCGTATGGTTTGTTGGTAACGACTCAAATTCTATAGAATTTGAAGCAACTACAACTGGAAGTGTTGATTATACTTGGGAATCTAATGAAACAAATGCTAGTGGCTCTGGAAGTTTTCAGGGACCTAATGTAACTATATCGGGACTAACTTCTGGAGATGAAATTACGCTTCACATAGAGCCAGATAACTTTAAAAGTTTTAAAGCTACAAACGTGCCTTTCTTTACTCCCTATGCCCTTCTATCTGTAGAACAATGGGGTGCTGTAGAATGGGAAACCCTTGAAGAGGCATTTGTCCAATCTGCAAGCTTTGAATTCAGCGTGAACACAACCGATGTTCCCGATTTATCAAATTGTATAAGTTTAAGACGCATGTTTGCAGGTCTTAGTAATTTAAATTCTCCCTTCAATATCAACTTTTAGGATGTATCTAATATAACTGACATGTCAGAAATGTTTAAAGGCGCTATATCTTTTAATCAAGCATTAAGTCAGTGGGATACCTCAAGTGTTACAACTATGGAAGGCATGTTTGAAGATGCAAGAGAGTTTAATCAAAATATTGGCAATTGGGATGTTTCAAACGTTACCAATATGAGTAAAATGTTTAAAGAAGCAAGCAGCTTCAATAGGAATATTAATAATTGGGATATTGGAAATGTGATAGATTTATCGCGCATGTTTGAAGGGAGAATATCATCAGGTGATGCGTTAGCATCAAGTTTCAATCAAAACCTTAATAATTGGGACACATCAAACGTAGAAGACATGTCCTTTATGTTTTTTGGTGCTTTTGTATTTGATAGGGATATAAGTAATTGGGACACGAGTAATGTAACAACCATGGAGTCTATGTTTGAACAAGCTTACGTATTTGATCAAAATATTGGTATTTGGGATGTTTCTAATGTTACAAATATGGAAAAGATGTTTAAAAGGTCAACATTGGGCTTTTCAAACAATTTCCCTACCACCTCAATTTTTAACAATGGTGGTAGCTCTTCTATAGAAAACTGGAATGTAGAAAATGTAACATCTATGTTTGAAATGTTTTTTCAGGCAGATAATTTTAATCATGATTTAGGAGCTTGGCAGTTTAATGATGATGTCAATTTACAGGGGATGTTGGATAGAAGTGGATTAGATTGTACCAACTACTCTAACTCAATTGCTGGTTGGAATGCCAATCCTGATACTCCTAATAATAAAATTATTGGGGTAACATTTTTAGAATACGGTCCCGAAGTTCAAGATGATGTAAATGATTTAGTATTACAAAAAGGTTGGGGCTTTTCAGGTCATGACCAAGTCAGTACTATACCAAATTTTAATCTCCCTCTTTCTATTTGTGAAATTGATACCGAATTTGAATTACCCACTGTTTCTGAAGATGGCATCAGCGGAAGTTGGTCGCCTGAAATTAATTTTGGAGAAACCACCACCTACACATTTACACCCAATGTAGGGGAATGTGCTATTGAAACCTCTTTCACCATTTCTATTGAAGACAGTATAGAACCAACTTTTGATGAGTTTTCGGCTATTTGTGAGGGAGAAAGTATTGAACCTTTACCAACCACTTCGCAAAATAACATTACGGGAAGCTGGAGTCCGGAAATAAACAACACTGAAACAACGACTTACACCTTCACTCCTGATGATGGACAATGCGCTTCTGAAGTAGAAATTACCATTGGTGTTAATCCTTTAGATGAAGCAACAATTCCTGAGTTTGATATACCAGAAGTAATTTGTACTTCTGTTGAGGAAAGCCCATTATTAACAAATTCTATAAATGGAATTACTGGAACATGGACCCCAGAATTTGACAATACAACAAACACTACCTACACCTTTACACCCAATCAAGGGCAATGCGCTCAAGAAGTAG
>PXFS01000097.1 GCA_003564185.1 Flavobacteriaceae bacterium | reverse complement strand
CCACCAGGAGATACAGATGATGGTGCAGGAGTAACGGATAATGAGGTATTTTTAGACCATACTTGGATGCTAATTATTCTTGCACTATGTATTTTTTTCGTTTATCATAGAAATCAACAAATTCATACATCAAGACAATCAAAGTAATAGCATATTGAATGAGTAGAAATAAACTACTTTCTTCAACAACTGAATTAGCGTAAGAAAAATAACTCAACATTACTAAATACGACCAAACTACAGCCGATTTAAAATGAGTAAAAACGCCTAACAACACCAACGTACTTAAATACCAAGGGTGAACGGTAGTACTAAAAATTAAATAAAAGGCAAAGCCAAAAAACATCCATTTAAACAAATGCTTTTTTGAAGTTTGCTGAAAAGCGAAAAATAACAAACTCAGGCTACTTAAAACAAACATGATTTTTCCAATTACAGCAATCATATTGTAGCCGTACCACTGAAAACCAACCCACCTAAATAGGTAATAGATACTTGCATTAAATTCGAATGATGAAAACCAGAGCCCTAGACTTTCTTGGTAATTCTGAAGCATTTGTTGATCCACAAAAAAGGAATAACAAAGCAACACCACCAACAAAAAAGTGAAACTGAATTTTAAAATGGAGAAATTCCCATAATTTTTAATTCGAAAACCGTTTTTATGCTTGGCTAAATAATGAATAAGGAAAACAGCAAAAACCAAAGTAATTAATTTGGTGGCTACTGAAAGTCCAAATAAACTGCCTGCTATCAAATATTTTCGGTTTAGCAAATAATAGACTGAGGCTGTAAAAAAAGCCAACATTAAAATTTCGAAATGTAAATTTCCAACCGATTCTATTACTATTAAGGGGTTTAAGAAAAACCAATAAGCATTTTTTACAGGAAGCTTCAGTAAGCCTAAAATCTTTTGCGAAAAATATAAACCAATTAAAGCCGAGGCTAGCAAAACTGATTTCATAAAAACCACAGCTGCAAAAAGAGATTTTTCAGCAAAAAAACTAGCTATGTAATAAATCAATTGAGAAATGGGCGGGTAATTGGTGTAATTGGAAGCGCTTAATTCTCCCATTTTTTCAAGGTAAAATTCCGCTTCTGGAACAGCTAACTCAATGCTGTTGGATGCCATCATCTGATTGGGTGTAAACAAATAAGGATTTTCGCCAGCTTGCAAAAGGAAACCATCCCATAGAAAACGATAAAAATCTTGCGAGAGCCAAGGCAGGCAAAAAACTAAAATTAAATAATTTACTAATCCAACCCCAAACAAAAGTTTGGGACTAAAAGATGATTTCATTAAAAAGATGTAAATCCCAAATAAAATAGAAAACAAACCAAAAAACAAAGCAAATTCTTCGCGCTCAACCCACTGCGAAATCCAAAAATAAATTCCGAAGTTAAGCATCAACAGGATTCCTAGTAGTAGCTTTTTCATTGGTTTAATCTAAAAAATCTAGATTGCCAAGTACTCCAAGTCACAAAGCCAAAACCAAAGACCAGCATTAAATGAAAAGGAAAAAGGGCAAAATCTTGAACCTGAAAGGCATAAATCAGGGCAAGAATAAAATAAAATAATAAGCCTAGCTCAATAAGATTAATCAAGTTAAAGCGCTGTGGAACACCCATTTTTACTTTCGTCTTTTGCTTGCCTAAAACATTGAATTTTGGAGTTCTAATAAAACTTGATTTTTTGCCTAAATGTCCTTCTAAAATTGCTTTGGAATTACTTACCGACAAGCCCATTGCCAAGGCAAAAAAACTAAAAAATTTGAATACAAATTGAAGGGCTGATTTCAAACTAAATTTGTTCTCTTTAAAGTACGTGTAAGCATAACCAATCATATATAAAAACGTGCTTAAACCCAAGACGGTAAAGCCGTAAAAAAAGGAAATGCTTGAAGGGAATTCATGTTTAATAAAAAGGACGGGGAAACTTAAAACAGCTAAGGTTAAAATCACAAAAAACAAACTGCTATTGAGCAGATGAAAGAAAGCGTGAATTTTTGTGGAGATTTGAAGATGAGAAGCTTTTCTTACCTTGGCGTAATTCAGTCTAAAATTTTCTGCAGCGCCTTTGTTCCATCTAAACTGTTGGCTTCTAGCAGCGTTCATTTCAATAGGTAATTCGGCAGGGGTGATAACGTGGTTTAAGTACTGAATTTTCCAATGCTTCAATTGGGCGCGATAACTCAAATCTAAATCTTCGGTAAGGGTATCTCCACGCCAGTTACCCGCATCTAAGATACAGGACTTTCGCCAAATGCCCGCCGTTCCATTAAAGTTAATAAAATGATTACCACGGTTTCTGCCCACTTGCTCTATCCAAAAATGAAAATCTAAGGCCAAGGCCTGTACTTGGGTAATCAGCGAATAATTTTTGTTGAGGTGACCCCAACGGGTTTGTACTACCCCAATTTCAGGATTTTCAAAATGAGGCAAGGTTTTGAGAAGCCAATCTGGTTGGGGTAAGAAATCGGCATCAAAAACAGCAATAAATTCGGCTTCCGTTAGTGCTAGCCCATTCTTCAGCGCACCTGCTTTAAAATCGGCTCTATTTTTTCTGTGAAAGTGTTGGATAGGAATTCCATCTTGCTGAAGTTGTTTCACCAGAGTCTGATTTTTTTCTAATGAATCATCCGTAGAATCGTCTAAGACTTGAATTTCTAAAGCTTCAGTGGGGTAGTTAATTTGTGCCATATTTTTCAGTAAGCGTTCAACTATTTCGCTTTCATTATAAATAGGCAATTGAATACAAACTTTTGGAAAATGAGTTAATTTTGGTTTAAGTTTAGAAGTAGAAGAAGGTTGGTAAGCTTTCAGAAATAACAAAAATTGACTTACACTGTAGAAAAAAACAAAGCTTAAGCATAAACCATAAATGATTAATATGAAGTAATGCCACCAACTCATTGTTTTTTTTGTTTTTGAACACCATACTTAAAAATCCAAGCTAAAATTTTCACTCCAGCCATAAAAGCTCCTTTAAGGGTTCCTGAGACTTTAGAAACACCAATGCGATTGCGGTAAGGAACTTCAATTTCGGTGTAGTTGAGTTGATGGTGCAAAGCTTTCAACTGCATCTCAACAGTCCATCCATAGGTTTTATCTTGCATGTTTAAGGCTAAAAGGCAATTCAATTTAATGGCTCTAAAAGGGCCTAAATCGGTATAATTTGCCTTGTACATTACTTTCATTAATTTTGTAGCTAGCCAATTTCCAAAAATTTGCGGAAAAGTCATGGACGATTTTTCCCGAAGTTTTTTAACGCGTGCACCAATTACAAAATCGAAGTCGTTTTCAAGAATAGGTTTCACTAAGGAGGTAAGATACTCAGGAAAATCAGAAAAATCCCCATCCAAAAAAACAATGATTTTAGTTTGGGGATGATTTTCTTTAATATAGTCTATTCCTTTTAAGCAAGCATATCCATAGCCCTTTCTGTTTTCAGTAAGCACAGTAGCTCCAGCTTGTTTGGCCACTTGTTTGGTGGCGTCTGTAGAAGCGTTATTTACCACAACAACTTCGGCTACAAAAGTAGGAATGGCTTGAATTACTTGGGCAATAGAAAGGGCTTCATTAAAAGCAGGAATAATTACACGTATGCCTTCAGGCTGATTTAAATTTTGCATGCTTACCCATTAATGGCAACCACGTGACTTACTTTTCCTTTGATCATATCTTTCAACATGGTTTCTATACCATTTTTTAAAGTCATTGTAGAAGACGGGCAACCACTACAAGCGCCTTGTAAGATCACTTTAACTTCTTGGGTGTTTTCGTCATACGAATCAAAAACAATATTTCCACCATCGCTGGCCACCGCAGGTTTTACATATTCTTCTAAAATAGAAATAATACGTTGAGAGGTATCGTCCATATCTTCAAACTTCACACCTTGTTGAACTGGAGCTTCACCTAATGGGTCTTCAGACTTGGTGTTTTGAAGTAATTCAGTATGTACTACTTTTTCATTATTTTCCAAAAACTTCTTAATCAGCTCCCTTACTTCCATACCAACTTCTTCCCATTCTACTACATCGTATTTATGAACAGAAACATAGTTGCTATCTATAAAAACTTCTTTTACAAAAGGAAATTGGAAAAGTTCCTGAGCTAGGGGTGAAGCTTTAGCTTCTTCTATATTTTTAAATTCGGCAGAATTTACTACCAATTTTTTGTTGGCAACAAACTTTTGAACTGCTGGATTAGGTGTGGTTTCACCATAAACAGTAACGGGTATTTTTTTCTGTGGCGTTGCCTCTTTTTTTAGTATTTCAACACCATTGGAAAGATCGTTCTCAAGTTGTGATTTTACCTCTTCTTGCACTTCTTCCCATTCAACAATATTGTATTTTTCAATAGCAATAAAATTTTGGCTAATGTATACTGTTTTTACAAAAGGTAAGTGGAATAATTTTTGGGCAATGGGAGAGTCTTTTGCTTCCTCAATATTCTTAAACTCAAAGCTATCTCTATTAACTAAAAAGTCCTTAGCTTCAAATTTAACAATAGACTTTTGGTTGGTTTTTTTTATCTTAAATTCCATAGGATTCAAACTTTAACTACAATTTTTTTTAAAAAATTTAACTTTGATGTATTTATTCAATATATTTAGCCCCAAATTTACAAATTATGTTGCGATTTCTACTTACATTAATTTTATTAACTTATTCAATCATAGGATTTGCTAATAATAACATGTTTAAAGTTGAATCTAAATCCAGTATAAAAACAGTTGAATTTTTTGCTTTTTTTGCTGATTTAGATAGTCTATCTACATGTTACAATAAAGAAGAAGGTCTTCCTGAATTTGATTTAAGTTTAAAAAACGATGAAGTTCTTGGAGCTAATGACCCAACTGATTTTACAGTTTTATATTTCTTAAGTGAAGATGATGCCGAAAACAATGTGAATAGTATTGATGATGTTGAGAATTTTCAAGCGACTGAAGAAATTCAATTAATATATGCTGCACTTTTAGATAATGATACTAACATTACGCAAGATATTGTAAGTTTTGAATTGGTTTCTATTGCCCAGCCTTATTTTGATGAAAACTGGGAAAGCTTTGAGGTATGTAAGTCATTTAACTATCCAGAAAACATTTCAATTGCTGGATTTGAACCAATTTTCTTTGATGAAGAAGAAGTATTGGATGAAGAATTAACAAATGACGAAGATGATTTCAGAATTTTTTACTTTACAGAAGAAGCAGATGCACAAAACTTCATCAATGATTTTGATGATTTAGACGTTGATGATATTGATGATTTGCAGCCAGAAGAAATAGAAGATTTAGAAGAAGAATACACAAGCATTGTTATAAATGCAACTAATTTCACAGTTGATTCTAGTGAATCATTTTTCATTTACTTTGTTGCTATCCCTTTAGCAGATTCGGCTTGTGCTAACTTTTTGGAAGTTGAGGTGAATATTTTTGAAATAGAAATGCCTGTTTTAGAAGAGCAAGAGTTATGTGTAGATGATGTTGTTGATATTACTGGAAATGAAGCCATCATCTTTACCGCTCAACAAACCGAAGATTCTCACGAAGTTCGTTACTATACTAGCCTAGACGATGCAGAATTTGAAGAAAACGAAATTACTGATCCTCAAGAATATGATTTTAATGACGATTTAGAACAAGAAATTTGGGTAAGACTTGACCACCTAGAAAGTGAAACTTGCTTTGAAATAGAGTCTTTTAATATATTTATCAATGAACTTCCTGAAGCTGCTTTTCCAACAAATGTGCAAGGTTGTGATTCGTCAGATGAACAAGACGGTTTTGCCTCCTTTAACCTAGCTGAAATTGCTGATGATATTATAGCTGATAATCCAACTTTTGAAGTTGATTTTTTTACCGATTTAGATGAAGCTAACGACTTAGCAAGTACTGAACAGTTACCAGATGAATATACCAATGTTACAGCAGAACAAGAATTTATTATAATTCGCATTTTAGATACTGAAACCGGATGCTTTTCTTTAGGTGACATTTCATTGAATATACTAGGATTAAGTTTTGATGAATTTCCAGATTTGATGCAAGATTTCACCAATGATTTAAATACGTTTACGTATGATTTACAGGCATTATTAGATGATGAAATACAAGTTTCAGCAACGTTAGATTTAGATGAGCTTAGCGGATTTTATTTAACTGAAGCAGATGCTAATTTAGAAGAAAATCCTATTGTTAACCCGCAAAATTTCAACCCTGCTAATCCAGTGCAAGAAATTTTTGTTAGATATAATTTATCAGGACTTGAAGATTGCTTCATTGTGGAAAGCTTTACGCTTGAAATTATTGTTTTTGATATTGGAGAGCCAGAAGATTTAATTGGTTGTACTCAAATTTTTGATGATGAAAGTGCGCCATTGGCCATTATTGATCTTACCGAGAATGATAATTTAGTTCTAGATGATAACGATGAGGATGAATTTACTATTGAGTATTTCACTTCTCTTGAGGATGCTCAAAATGGTGAAAACTCTATTGGCAACCCTGCTGCCTTTGAAACAGAAAATCCAATTACAATTTATGTGAACTTGATTAGTAACGTTAATGAAAACTTCTTTTTTACAGAGAGCTTTGAGATTGTTTTATTTGAGTCACCTGTTACTACAGGTCTAGAACCCTTAGTAGAATGTTCAGGATTTGATGACGATGATTTTTCTGTTTTTGATCTTACAGATAAAGAAGATGAAATTTTTGCTCAAAACGATGAAGATAATTTTGAATTGGCATTTTACAACTCCTTTGCAGATGCGCAGGACAATGAAAATGAAATTGCTGATCCAGAAAATTATATACTTACAGTTATAGAAACTACTATCTATTACAAACTAACCAATACAGAAAACGAAGATTGTAATGGTATAGGTCAATTTACAATAGGAACTTATAATGTAGAAATATTTACAGAAGACATTCCCCCTTTATTGAGCTGTGAAATTGACCCTGAAAATAATCCTGGATTTTCTAATTTTAATTTAACCGGTAATGAGCAACTTATCTTAGGTATTTTTCAATCGCCAACCTTATTTGATATAACTTATTATAATTCAGAAGCAGATGCACAAGCAGGAGAAAATGAAATAGAAGAGGTAGATTCCTATGAAAATACGATTGCCTTTGAAGAGACCATTTGGTTTAGAATTGAAAACAACAATTCTGATGGACTTTGTTTTGAAGTAGGTAGCTTTCAACTGGGCATGCAAGAGGGCTGTATTGATTGGTCGCAAGCCATTCAGGATGGGGATTTAGAAGAAACAGACAGTATAGTTTCCTGTGAAGGAAATTTAACAGCAACCAATCAAGGTAATTTTGATCTCCAAAATGTAGACTATCAAATAACCATTTGTCCTGAAGAGAGCGATGATGAAGATGAGGAATTGATTGTATTTTTACAAAACGTTACGGTGCAATGGCCACAAGGTTTAGGTCCCAACCCAAACTTTAGTTTTGCTGTTTACGACGGGATAGATACTAACGCTGAACAACTTGCATTTTCTACTTCTGGTCCTGGGTCAGGTATTGCTGGAACTATTTTGGCATCAGAAGACTCAGAAACAGGTTGTTTAACTGTCGCCTTCCAAACAGGAACATATATTATACCTGGATTTCCTTTCGCTGAAATGTTTATTAGCTTTGATTATGGCTGTAGACCACAGTGTCAAGATATTGAGCCTAGTATTGACGAGATTACTGCTGAAGAGATTTGTTCTGAACCTGGATCAGATGTGTTGATTTTTCCTGTTGGTGAACAAATATTTTTCTCTGGTTCCGCAGAAACTTCAAATGATACCAATCCTGCAGAACTTAATTACATCTGGTTATTTTCTAATGGCTTAACTCAGAACGGTCCCCAAGTAGATACTTCCTTTTTTGTTCCTGGAATATATGAAGTAACCTTAAGAGTAGTAGATGAATTTTTATGCGAAGAAGAAGTATCCACAACCTTTATCATTGGTGATCAGAACATCAATGTTTCCCCAAGAGGGGAACAATTTGACTTAGATGAATTGATTGGCGAGGTCATGGTTGGCGGAGGTGGCTGTGCTAACGTAAATAATATTGAAGCAATAAACGATGCCACTCAGCACGGGCAAGGTTTTGAAAGTATGGGCTATTTTTCAAGAGGCTGTAGTGATTTTCCTTTTGATGATGGTATTGTGCTTGGTTCAGGAAGTATTAACGGTATTGATGTTGGAGGATTTAATTCTGGTACACCTGCTTGGCCTGGAGACACTATACTTGGAGCCTTAGGAGGAAGCCCTAACAACACGAATAATGCAACTGTAGTCGAGTTCGAGTTTAGCTCTTTTGAAGATGTGATTAGCTTTAATTACATATTTGCATCACAAGAGTATCCGGGTTTTGTGTGTAGTTTTGCTGATGTATTCGCTTTTATTATAAGTGGCCCATTTGACGAAGAGGGAAATTATATTGGAGATGATTTTCCAGCCGGGACTCCAGGGATTTATGTAGATGAGTACTTATATAATCATAATGCTAATCCAAATGATGACTTACTTTCTTTGGATCTTGGAGGTTTAAATATTGCAACCGTACCTGACCAAAATGGAAATCCTGTTCCAACAACTCCCACCAACATTCATGATAATGAAAATTGTGGAGCAGGAACTTTAGGTGAATTCTCTTTACCCCAATTTTATGCAGGTCTAGATACGCCTTACCATGCTATTAATGGAGAAACAAGACCGCTAACTGCCTCTGCTGATGTTATTCCGTGTACGACCTATAAATTAAAATTAATGGTAGCTGACTGGAGTGATCATGTTCTTGATTCTTATGTTTTTATAGAGGGTGGCTCTTTTGATATTGGCGTTGATTTAGGTGATGATGTTTTTATCACCTCTGAAGAAGTTGAGTGTTATGGTGAGGAAATAGAACTGTCTATTTTTGACGGCGAAGTTGATCAGAATTGTGAAGTGGATATCGAATGGTTTAGAAATGGTGAATTAATTGAAGATGAAAATGAACCGATATTAATTGTAACTCTTCCTGGTACCTATGAAGTTTTTGTGGGTGAAGATGAAAGTTGTGCCAGTTCAGATAGTATTTTAATTGAATTTTTGCCAGTAGCTCAAGTGGAGGAAATTGATGACTACGAAGAATGTGATTCAAGATTTGATCTTTTAGGTTACATTTCTCCATTTGATATGGTAGATAATGGTACTGGAGAAGAAATTGAAGATCCTGATGCAACATTTGAAGATTTAGGATTAGAAATATCTTTCTATGAATCAGCTGCAGATGCACAAAATATGGTTAATCCAATTGAAGAACCTAGTGCTTATTTTCCTGATGAATATGCTGATTTCTTTGAAGAAGATGCGGACGGTAATTTAGTTTTAACTGAAAATGCTTTTCCATTTGAACAAACTACTTACGTAAGAATCGTGCAAATTTTAAGGGATGATTTGGAATGTGGAGACGGCTCAGATTTATTCTCATTTAATCTGATTTTTAATCCTACCATCATTCCAGAATTAGATGACTTGTTTGCCTGTCCTTCAACCGAATTTGAATTAGGTATTTTTGACCTAACGGAAAACGATGAATTAGCACAATCTGAATTGGATGAAGACTTTGAATTTGAAATTTCTTATTTCAACTTTGATGATAACGATGAACCAAACGAGCTAAGTCTAGAAGAAGCACAAGCATATCAAGCTTCAAGCAATCCTGAAACAGTAATGATTAGAATTGAAAGTGCCGACGGTGGTTGTGTTACTGAACGTGAATTTGACCTTTTAACCTTTTTAGCACCTTCAATCACAACAACAGAAGACCTTGAAGAATGTGGCGATTTTACTTACACACAGACTTTTGATTTAACACTAAACAATCAATCAAATATTGGTTTAGAGAACCCATCAATTGTTTAGGTTGTAACTTATCATTTAACAGAGCAGGAAGCAATTGATAATGAAAATCCAATTGAAGACCCTGAAAGCTTTCAACTACCTATCGGAATTGATGAGCTTACAATTTTCATTAGAACAGAAAACAACATAGAAAATGGTTCTTGTTCTGCTATTGGCTCATTCGAATTGCGCTTATACAATGTTGAAATAGGCACCAACCCCCTTCCAAACATAGAAGAATGTGAAGAAGATGGAGAAGGAAATGCTACTTTTAACCTTGCACAGCAAAATTCACTAGTATTAGGTGAAAATCAACTTTCTCAAAATTACAGTATTTCTTATTTTGAAGATTTAGCTGATGCTAACGGTGGAGTCAATCCTATTGGTGCACCTTCACAATATTTTGGTGGTGCTG
>PXFS01000065.1 GCA_003564185.1 Flavobacteriaceae bacterium | reverse complement strand
CAAATGTACATGCATGTTAAAGCCATGGAGCTAATGACCAAAACCAATCAGCTTCCATGCAATATCAAATTTATGATTGAAGGCGAAGAAGAAGTTGGAAGCGAAAGCCTGGGCTGGTTTTTAGAACGCAATCAAGAGCGACTCAAAAATGATGTGATTTTAATTTCCGATACCGGAATGATTAGCAAAGACGTACCCTCTATTACCACAGGATTGCGCGGACTTAGCTACGTTGAAGTAGAAGTTACAGGACCTAATCGCGATTTACACTCTGGGCTTTACGGTGGCGCAGTAGCCAATCCGCTCAATATTTTGTCTAAAATGATTGCTTCCTTGCAAGACGAAAACAACAAAATCACCATCCCTGGATTTTATGATAAAGTTGAAGAACTAAGCCAAGAAGAGCGCGCTAAAATGGCCGAAGCTCCATTTGATTTAGAAGACTATAAAGACCATATTAAAATTCCTGATATTCACGGAGAAAAAGGCTACACCACTAATGAGAGAAACTCCATTAGACCTACCTTAGACGTCAACGGAATGTGGGGTGGATACACCGGCGAAGGTGCTAAAACTGTTCTACCAAGCAAGGCCTACGCTAAAATCTCCATGCGTTTGGTACCGCACCAAGATTGGGAAGAAATTTCGGAGCTCTTTCAAAAACACTTTGAAAGCATTGCCCCAAAAAGTGTGACTGTAAAAGTCAAGCCTCACCACGGCGGACAAGCCTACGTCACTCCTATTGATGGTATAGAATACCAAGCCGCAGACAACGCCTTTCAAGAAACCTTTGGCAAATCGGCTATCCCCCAACGAAGCGGCGGAAGCATCCCCATTGTTTCCTTGTTTGAGCACTACCTAAACAGCAAGACCATTTTAATGGGCTTTGGCTTAAACACAGACGCCATCCACTCCCCCAACGAACATTTTGGAATATGGAATTACCTAAAAGGCATAGAAACCATACCGTTTTTCTATAAGCATTTCACCAAATTATATGTAGAAAAAAACAAGTAAGTTAAATTTTTAAACACAAATTTTAAAGGCCTTACCTCAACATTTAATCATTCTTTTCCTTAAGAATAATACGTGTTGAGGTCGGGCTTTACGTTTCAAATCCGCCCTACAAAGGCAAGTTATTTTAGCTAATTACAGTAATTTCAATTGATAAATGGTATTGTTCAGGAGCTTCCTACCGGTCGCTCTTCATTAAGCAAATGACTAAGCCTTTGTAGGTTACGGGTTTTCCACTCCAATCCCTAAGGCAAGCTAAAGTCCTAAATTACAAACATTTGAATTAAAGAGCTTACTTTTGTAAAAGAAATAAATTGCTTATTTTTGGAAGTATCAAAAGATGGTATTATGAAACCTACTGTAACTGATTTTTCGCAATTGGATTTAAACAAAACCTACACCTATGCCGACTACCTTTCATGGCGATTCAATGAGCGTTTAGAACTAATTAAAGGCTGGGTTTACAAAATGAGTCCAGCACCAAGAAGAACACATCAAAAAATAGAAACTTCATTATCCTCTCAATTATGGAGATTTTTCGAGCATAAAAAATGCGAAGTTTACCAGTCGCCTTTTGATGTTCGACTTCTTAAAAATAAAGGCCAAGCTGACCATGAAATTACCACGGTTGTTCAACCCGATATTTCAGTGATTTGTGATCCCGAAAAATTAGACGACAGAGGTTGTATTGGCGCACCCGATTTAATTATTGAAGTACTATCGCCTTCAACCATGAGAAAAGATTACTATGAAAAATTCAATTTATACGAAGAAAACAAAGTAAAAGAATACTGGCTAGTGAATCCAGAAGGTAGGTCTTTGCAAATTTTTTATTTAGAGAATGGCAAATACGAAGAATTTGAAACCCTTGAAGAAAAACAAGAAACAATTACTTCAAAATTATTTCCAGAGCTTCAAATTCCTATGGTGAGTGTGTTTGAATATTAATACCAATATAGTTTTCCTGCTTCAATAAAAAAACAACACGCTCCCTGTTGGTTTCGTATTGTTTTTTTACAACTAATTCAAATTCCCTTAATTTTTTTCAATTTTAATTCACAAAATTAAGTTTTACATTCATCATTTTTTCTTTTAATTCAACTTTTGAAGCTTCCCAAGTTGGTGGCGCATACAAATTTTGTTTTCCAGATGTAGCATAAGGTTCTACAGGCATACCTTGTGCGTTGAAATCCATTTGTTGATTATCATTGTAATCAATAAATGCGGAAAAAGAATAGCTTCCATAAGGCAAATTTTTAATCACTAACGGCTGACTCAAATTTTCCTCATTCACTTCAATTATTCTTTCTGTAAATCTTTCGCTGGTCATAAATTTTGACTTTTCACTAAAGACAGCTAAATAAATTTTGCCTACCTTTTCTAATTGAACGTTAGCAAACTCAACTTCCACTCTACCCCTTTCTTCATTTTGATTATTAAAATCTGAATAGATGTTCAAAAAGAACATTAAAATACTTACTACTTTCATTTTCTTTGGTTTTAAAATTCAAATCAAAAGTAGGTAGCATGTACGTATCTATAGAATGTATTAGGACGAACTGTTACATAGGAGAGATGAACTGTATGAGATTACTAATTCATAGATGAAAAATCAAATTAATCATCGCTCATTAAAAAGACCAACAATGTGTTTTCTTGATTTTCATTTCTAACTACATCAATGAAACAAGTAAAATTTCCTTCTAAAAAAAACGCATCCTCACTTATTGGATTTCCATGCCAAGTTAAGATTTCGCCTTCCACTTCAATAGTTGCCCATGGATGTGGGTATACTTCTGAAAAATTGAAATAATCAGTTTGTTGGCCAACACCTAATTCCGGAAGATTTATAACAACATTAGTACTGTTAGTAGAGGCATTTAGATTTACTTCAGTAAGATTAAATTGACTGATGTTATTTATTCTTAGATTCACCCCTAAAGCACTGTCATCATCGCTTGAGCAAGCAGACAACAGGAAAACCATTACAATAGCTATAAGATTTATTTTTTTCATTTGTTTATTTCTTAAATCAAAACCTGTCTTGTTTCATTGAATTTAATCTTATGTAGACTAAAGTAATTCAAATTCATCTCTATCTCTTAAAAATCCAAATTTACTTCTCCAACGCTCTTGTTGTTGTGCATCCAATTCAATCACTTCAGTAAAGCTTGTATGGTGATTGAAGGGATTAGAAATTTGCTGTCCTAGCGTATTATAAATAGCCGAATGACCAGAATAATCAAAGCCTTTTCCATCTTCACCAACGCGGTTCACTCCAATGGTATAAGTCATATTTTCTATCGCTCTAGCCTTAAGCAAGGTATCCCACGCATCAGTTCTAATTTCAGGCCAATTAGCAACAAAAATCAAAAGATCGTAATTTTCAACATTTCTAACAAAAACGGGAAAACGTAAATCATAACAGATTAAGGGGCAGATTTTCCAACCTTTGAAATTAATTATGCTTTTTTCTTTTCCTGGCGTATAAGTTTCTTCTTCTTTAGCTAACGTAAATAAATGACGTTTGTTATAAGTTTGGTAACTCCCATCAGGAAAAACAAAATAAAGTCGATTGTAATAATTTTTATTTTCTTTAATCATCAAGCTCCCAACTACACAAGCATTTTTTTCTGATGCCCACTTCTGGAGATAGACAAAGCTTTCCCCTTCTGGAGCTTCAGCAAGATTTTGTACATTCATTGAAAACCCTGTAGAAAACATTTCAGGCAAAATAACTAAATCAACTTGCTTTTTAATCTTATTAATTTTCTTGTCAAAAAGCTTTCTATTTTCAACGGGGTTCTCCCAAATTAATTCAGATTGAATGATGGCAACTTTTAAATTAGGTTTCATGAATCAATACGTTTTTGTCATGGTCTGTGGCACGCATATAATGTAATCGGCAATTTCTTTATACGCTTCCTCCAATTTATAAATATCTTCTTGTTCAACAGTAGTTAAGGTTACAATTTCTAAATCAGGTTGGTATTGGTTAAGGTACCAAACAATACCTTCATAAAAATTAGAATGATATGAGCCATTTAAATGTAAAAACAACTTTTCATCTTCTAAATTTTGGACTATAAAATGTGCCATAGTTGCATCTTTACTTGCTTGCGACTTAACTATATCTGGATTGGCATGTTCACCACCCATCATTTCCAACATGTCTTTGTAGGTTTTTAAATCAGCATCAAATGGAATAGGTAGTGGTGCTACCCAAGTTTTTTCTTCATCAGAAATTTGCTGAAGAGCCCCAAAACCTCCTTCTTTATAAACTTTTGAAGCAAATGGTCTAGGTATATTTGTAGCTGTAAAAGCATATTTTTTTTCTTTAGTCCATTCAACAATAGGCTTATAATCGGTAGTGTAATTTGACCATAAGCGCATTTCTTTTTCAAATTCTTCAGCAGTGATTTTATTATTCATATAATCGTCTAAAACAGCCTGTTGATCGGCTTCAAACATTTCTGCACCTAAAGATAATTCTTTCCCTTTTTCATGAAGATCTTTCGCTAATTCTAATTGTAGCCAATGAGCAATTGGGTTATTATGATATTCGCCAAATAATATGATTTGTGCATTAGGTAATTTTTTCAACATTCGCTTATAGGATATCTTCTTACCGTTAGATTTGTAAATCACATAAGCATCTTTCTTTTGAGCTTCAGCTGAAAGAGTAATTAAAAAAGAACTTATTATTAAAATGAATTTTTTCATCTATATGATATTTCTTGTCTATGATTTGGGTTGTACATCATTCAAAAATCGGATTTATAACCTAAAATTTGATTATTGCGAAATTACAAATTCAAATTGAATAGCGGCTTACAATAATTCATATTTCAGGTTAGTATAAATTAACACAATCAAACATTTTTGTATGTCCTTATTTAAAAAAAGTTGAATTAATTATTAAATGATTGAACTTTCCATAAAAGAGCAATCGTTTTTTCTTACTTTAGCCTTTTTCATATTATTCCGTGTAAAAATAATGATTAACAAGCGTTTACTTATCAAAAATCTATTAGCTCATAACGATGAGAATAGCTTTTATGATAAAAAATTACGCTTAGATTTAGGGAATCAAGAAGGTAAGGCAAAATTTTTAAAACACGTTTGTAGCTTATCTAATACCAATCCTAAAAACAACGCTTACCTGGTTATTGGTGTGCGTGATGAGGATAATGAAATTGTAGGAGTAGACTTTTTTGACGATTCCAAGATCCAGAATTTAGTTAATGCTTATTTAGAAAACCCGCCTATTATTGCTTATGAAAACATACCATTTCCTCATCTAACTAACAAAAAAGTAGTGGGTTTGGTGAGTATAAGACCTAAAAATGATTTTAGTATTTGTGCTTTAAGAAAAAATATTTGGAAATACTATGGAGGAAGTGTTTTTATGCGTGAAGGAAGTATTAGCAAACCCAAAGTTTTTGATATCAAAATAGAATCAATCAACGAGGAAATTGTTTCATCTATAGAAAAACACTCACGTAACACAATTAAGTATACACTTGACAATGTATTTGAATTCATGAAAAACAATCATAATTTTCAGCCTAAATATGAGGTTTTTAAGGAATATTTTGTGTTGTGTTGGGCAGGAAAAAAAAAGCAAGCTAAAGGCAAAAATTTCTATTCGCGAGTAAACATTGAATTGATTAACGAGCAAGTAAAATTGTTCTATTCTAATTATGACGAGGTTGAAATTGAGATTGGTAAAAATTATTTTAAAATTTTAGAATATGTGCACTTGGGCTTAGAAAAAAACTTCAAGTATTATCCCTTAGAAAAAGTCCGTATTGATTTCACTAACAACATGGCCTATGAAATTTCTTCTGAGGTGGTATTTGAAGCCCCTAAATTCGACAAAAAAACCTTGTATCATTTTTATAATATCAACAATGCTGTTTTTGATAAAATGAAAAATCACGAAGAATTGGTAGGTCATGAGAGAGAGCATCTCCTTAACTTGCCTTCGTTGTACTTAATTTGTTATTTAAACGGATTTGAAGAAGCCCTAACCAAACTGGAGGAAGTAAAACCTTTTTTGAAAAAATACAGCAGCGAAGCATATCAACGACATAAAGAAAAAATGCGAATTTTAAGAAAGCTCAGGTATAATTAAATATAATACGCAACGGTATAAAATGAAAAGAAAACTTGCAATTGGAGACATTCACGGTGGATTAAAAGCTCTGAAAGACTTGCTGGAACAAATAAAAGTTACTGCCAATGACCAATTAATTTTTTTAGGCGATTATGTAGATGGCTGGTCGGATTCTGCTGGAGTAATTTCATTTTTAATAGAACTTCAACAAAAACACAATTGTATTTTTATTCGAGGCAATCATGATGAATTAGTCGCCAACTGGTTGAAAACTGGCACATCTAACAAAAAATGGTTAAAACATGGTGGAGCCAGTACACAAGCTTCCTACCAGAACACGTCAAGCAGCTTAAAAGAGCTACATCTTCAATTTTTTGATGAATTGATTAACTTTCATGTTGATGAATTTAATAAGCTTTACTTACATGCTGGTTTTGCAAACTTACATGGTCCAGCCATGGAATTTTATGAAAATACAGTTTATTGGGATAGAACGCTTTGGGAAATGGTTATGGCTTTAGACCCTAATTTACACCCTGATGACGCTTATTATCCAAAGCGACTTCAACTTTTTGAAGAAATCTTCATAGGTCATACCCCCACTACTAGAATTGGAGAAGAAAAACCTGTGAATTTTGCCAATGTATGGAATGTAGATACAGGAGCAGCTTTTAAAGGGCCGCTAACAGCCATTGATATAGCTACCAAAGAAATCTTTCAAAGTGAACCTGTTCATTTGTATTATCCAGAGGAAAAGGGAAGAAATTAAACAAAAATCCATTTTAAAAATAGGCGCGTAATTGAACATTTCCGGTATGTATGGTACTAGTAGTTTCACTTTTTCTCCCAAAATAAGTAAGATTTAAATCTAAGAAATCTGTGATTTTCTTCTGAAGAAAAACTGACCATGTAAAATTATTATCTGGTTGCAAACCTTCCATCATTTGATAGGCAACTGGAGTGAAGGCGCTTCCTGTAAAATCATTCTGAATAAAGTTAAATTCGCCTGTAATATTGTATTTCTGCCCTTGGTTGAGCGTAAAAGAAGCTCCCAAAATGCGTTGTTCCAAAAGTTCTTGTTCAGCAATTTGATTTTCTTTTCTCCCTAGTTCTGCAAAGGCATCAAAACGCGCATTATTCCCTAATAAGTAAGAAACTTTTGGGTTGATGCTAAAGCCTTCAAGTTCAAAATTTCGATTTTCAAAATTTTCTGAAATACTCTCTGAATTGGTCAATTCATTTTGAAGTGTAAATAACCATGTACTAAAAATTTTGTGAACAAAATTGAGCTGATGCGCTTGTGTATTATTATCCTGTAAGCCAATAGATAACAAATTTCTAGCTTGTGTCTGAATAAAATTGTACGATGTAGTGTAACGCTGTTTACCCCGGTTAAAAAACAATGCATTTCTAATATTGGTGTTTAACCCCAATTCTTCCTGACCATTAGCACTAAAGGGATTTAAATTAATTAAGCTACCGTCTCTCCTTACCTTTCGGTCAACTACAAATGAAGTTTGATTGCTGAATTTAGAAAGTATTTTTTTGAAGCCTTCTTCATTAGACCATGCTTTAAAATTAAAATTTGCTTGCTGACTAAATCGGGTTTGGTTGGTTCTTATAAAAATTTGGTTAGGTAATAAGATCCGAATAAAGTTGGCTTCCTCTGGAAACTGAGCCAATTCAAATTCATCTAATTCTTGTATTCCATTGCCGTTATAATCAATCCATACATATTGGCCTTCGCCTGGATTCACTTCAACATACGTAAATTCCTGTTGAGCAATACTTCCACTATTGGTTTCATAAGCGGTGTTAAGAGTTAGAATACGATCAAATAGAGTTTGACTATAAGTAACTCTTGAATTGATTACATTTTCATCTTCTAAATTGGGATCTGTATTTTGTAAATTTCTATAATTGGCAAAAACCGCTATTTTAGACTTAACCGTATTAATTACAGTAGATTTTACATAAATATTATTTGATCGATTTACACGCTCTAACTGGTTTACTCGTAAACTATCATTTTCTCTATAGCGATAACCTACCTCAACAAAAACATCTGTACTGTCACCAACACCAGTAAAAACTTCGTAACTTTTAAATCGCTGTGTATTTATAGTTAATGTTTCCTCCGCTAGATTAAGCTCTTCATTATCTTCGTAGTTAAATTTTGCCCCTACCCAAGGCTTTCCTAAATCATAAACTCCAAAAAAATTGGCCCGAGTAAATTCTGAATCCAATACACTTCCATCAGTTTTTAGATAACTAGCATTGGCTATAAAATTGAGTTTTCCAAAATCAAAATTTGCATTAAAAACCTGCCTATTTCCTGTAAAGCTTTCTGAAAAATCTAAATGCTGAAATTGATATTGAAAATCACCTTTTTCAAAATTATTAATACTTGTACCCACATCAATATAACGTTGGTCTCCAATAGCATTAAACAAATTCCAGTCCCGCTGAAATTCAACGTTATACAAACGTTCTATTGAAGTGAAATTACGGTGTATATAATCTATATTTCCAAACACATCTACATTCCAATTCTTTTTTTCTTTCACCACTCGTTGTCTAGTCTCCACTTTATATGCTAAGCCTTGATTATCTTCATTATCTAAATCTGAAAATAAATTCTCGTCATTATCACTCACAGCTAACTCAGTATTCACAAAAGAATGCTCACCATTTTGATAGGCCGACTGTACTACTCCAACTTGCAATTGTTTGGGCGCAAATAACTGAATAACAGGTTCAAAATCTCCTTGAGGGACTCCATTTACGGGTGGTACATACTCAAAAATACGAGAAATAGCATTATCTGTGCTGACCACATAATTTCCTTGATTAGGCCCTACTTCGGTAAACCTAACACTAAAGAGTTCATCTTCTGGGTTATTTGAAAAGACAAAGAATTCTTCCCCATTCACAAATTCTCTTCGGTAAAGAATTCTATTTTCAGAAAATTCGGTTGGCACTGCGCTAGGTGCAATCATTTGACTTTGGTCGTTTCCAGCGTTGCGAAGCACATCTACTTGCTCATCAGACAAAGCCTGTTGAATAGGCTGATTTCTTAAATCGGTTTCCGTGTAAACAAAACTACTGATTTGAAATTTTTCAGTTTGGTAACTTCCTCCAGCGGTGGCTAAAACCCTTGAGTAATTTTGATCGGCATACTGGTATTCAATGACAATCCTCATTTCAGAAGTAATGGGAAAATTGGCGTTAAAGATGATTTCACCAGCATTATAATCAATCAAATAATCTTCGTTTTCTCCCCGTTTTAAACGCCTTCCGTTTACAAAAACCGACTCACTTCCTGAAATAATTAAAACCAATAATTCGCCATTTGGCCCAGTAAGTTTATAGGGACCTTGATTACCCTCCTGCCCTACTAATTCACTTCTAGTCCATACCCCACGCACAAGAGCACCAGCGGCGTAGGCTTCAATGGGGTTGGTATCTTGATTAAGCTGAGTAGAAACCAATAGGCCTTGAATTTTTTTATTGAAAGAAGCAAAAAAATACTTATCTTCAATAAGGTCAATATCTCCAGCTCTAATCCCCCAATTTTTCCCTTCCAATTCAATAAAAACTTGATCAAATTCATTTAAACGCTGCGAATAACCCCCTTGCTGAAGGGGGGTGTTAGCATCTTGAATTGAAGCCCTAAGCGTTACATCCTCAGAAAGTTTTCCTGAAATCTGTAAGTCTAATTCAGAATCAACAACCGCATTTTGGTTATTTCCAACCCTCACCCCTCTTGAAATACTACCACTGGTATTTAGCCCATCAAAAGGTACATAGTTTTGGTTTTGATCTTGCCTTTTAACTTCATAAACTGGGGTGTTTTTGGAAGATCCTTCAACTATAATACTCTCATCTAAAGGCTGATAAGTTTTGGTAAGGAAAGTGGGAAAGTTTCGGTAAGTCACTATAAGTGAATCGTGTTTTTGTTGTATTTCTTGACTCATATAAAGCAAAGCTTTACCATAATCAACATCATATTCATGTGTTTCAATAGGCTGCTTGTTTAAGTCTTGAAGTTTAAAGTGCATGGAACTAATACTAAACTCCTCAAGAAATATACTGTCTTGAGTGGGGATATTTTTAGTCACCATCAAGTCTTCTTGCGCATGCAAAAAACCTGTTATAAACAACAAAAACAACCACCAAACTACGGACTTCATAGGGTTAAAACTAAAGCTAAGCTAAAATATTTTATAATGGGCTAAATTAGACTATTTACTAAGTTTTATAAAAAAGATTAAAGCATGAATTTAGCTATTTTTGGATTGGTGTATTTGTTGTTTGTTAAATTTATGGTTTAAGATGAACATTCATGTAAATTGCGATTTAAAATGAATTGCAATTTTAATTAACTTTAAAAAAGTATATGAAAAAGCTTTACGGTGTGCTATTAGCCATTTTATTTTTGCTGACTTATACAAATCATAGCATAGCTCAAAATAAAATTGTTGAGTTATACACTTAACGTCTGTTTTATTTGATTTAGATATGTGGGTTTACTTTCTACCATTTTACATATTGTTCTATGAAATATGTTTGTTTTAGATTGGGAACGATTAAT
>PXFS01000173.1 GCA_003564185.1 Flavobacteriaceae bacterium | reverse complement strand
TTTTGTTTTCATTCTAGTTTGTGTTTTTAAAATCTTACGTAAACATTTACATAGTAAGTTCTTCCAAAGCCGTAAAAATAGCGATTTCCAAACAATGGTCCGTTAGCTCTTGAAAAGTCTTCTGTTCTATTTCTAAAATCTGCACGCCTAGATTGTTCAAACCCACCGGTGATGTTTTCTTGATTAAATAAGTTACTAATTACGGCAAAGAAACCTACAAAATAAGACTTATTATTCATTCTAACTCGCCAAGATTTCCCTCCAGTTAAGTTAAATAACATGAAATCATCAAAACGTTCTTGACGCAATAAATCTCTAGCTTCTTCTTCATTAAAATCATTAATTTGAATGCCGTCAAAATCTTGAACAAAGTTTTCTGACCTTAGTAAAGCACTTGGGCTAATGTAGTTTCTTGCAAAATAGTTAGCGGTTAAACCAATGTTCCAGAAATCAGGGTCTCTGTATTCTATTCCTAATTGATAAGCTTGTTGAGGTCCTAATGGAGCTCTTAAGTCTTTCATTTGAGACTTTCCTTCTCCAAAGCTTATCTCTCGGCCTGGGAAGTCTTGTCCAGTTAGGTATAAATCTGGATTATTTGTAAAGGTATATTGCCCCACAGAGCCTGCTGCTTTCAAGTTAATTGTTGATGTTACTTGGTATTCAATTCCGTATTCAAGACCAATATTTCTTCGGTTAATTCCAGAAGTTACTTCCTGTACAAATGCGTTTCCGTTATTTTGTGTAGGGTCTAAACCTGTAACATTTTCTGTAAAGTAAAAACCTACGTTAGTTTCATCTTCAAAGGTAGAAAAGAAACCAGAAACCCTGGCTTTTATGGTTGGTGTTCTGTAAATATAACTTAAATCGGCTGAGTTAACAGTAATTTCTGAAAGGCCATTTACAATATCGTGATTTTGTCTAGGGTTAACAAATGTGTTTTGAATAGTTGGTGCATTCTGCATATGCGCTCCATTAAATTCAAACATATGTCTTCCTGTAACTTTATAAAGTAAACCTCCTTTTAAACCATAAGTTAAGAAATCTTGTTGCTCACCGTTTCCAAAAGAATTATCTTGGAAGAATCCATTTTGATACAAACCTCTACGTTGATATGAAGTTTGCCCTAAGCTACCAGAGGCATAGAAATCCACTTTACTATAAGTAAATTGAAACTGAGCAAACGAATTTACCACTTCTGCTTCAATCTCATAATTGTAATTAAAACGATCTCCTTCAAATACGTGACGGTTTAGGTTTCTCACATCAGATTGAGCTGTGTTTTGTACTTCACCAGCGGCCACGGAGGTTTCTTCAGCAAAGAAATCAACATCTAAAAAACGTTCTCCACCTAATAAATCAGCTACTTCAGCAAAATTTTCACTCTTTAAATAGCGGTAATTTACACTACCGTTGAAACGAATATTCTGATTCACTTCTGCATCAATAATAGAGTTGAACTGAACTTGCGTATCGTCCACACGATCTTCTTGAATTATGAAGGCTGAGTTTCTTGACTCTGCTACATTTCCAAGCCATCCTGTTTGATCAACACCAGCTCCACGTTGGTTAGTTTCATATAGCATTTGCCAATTAAATTGTCCACCATTCACTGCCGCATCTCTAGCAAACCAAGCCGACTGGTAGTCTGCTGGGCTTGGATTAGTATTTCTAAGGTAATAGCTTGGCCAATTTTGGTAATAAAAAGGGTTTGGGTTTATAGTTCCACCTAAAAATGCATCAGTACCATCAATGTCAACTAAAGTCGTACCACCGTTGTTTACACGTGTAGTTCCAAATCTTCCCTTTTGAAAGGAAGCATTGGTGTTAATATTTACTTTATCATTAACATCCCAATAGTGGTTTAACATAAAAACGGGTTCCTCGGTTCTTCGCATTCTTGAATTCCTTACTTGCCCTTCTTGCATTCCCCAGTTAGGATTGTATGCTACTCCTTTTATATCGCGCATTTCTTGGGTAATGGCTGTACCAATTCCCCTTACATTAGGTGCGTAAAAGGTAGTGAAATTCAAGCTGTGTTTATCGTTAAATATTTTTTCAACCGATAAAAAAACGGAGTTAGCATCATAAGGTGTTCCTTCTCTAAAACCTTCATCTCCATAACGTCTTGAAGCCATGAAAGAAAAAGCCCATCCATTACTATTTACTCCCGTGCTATAACTAGCCATCACACGCCCTTCGTAAGTTCGGTCAGACATGGCGTAAGAAACTCTTCCTCCAGAACGAAGTTGTGATGCCCTCATGTTGAGGTTAGTAGTTCCAGCAATATCACCAAAAGCATATTCATTAGCCTTAGAATACATAGCAAACTCACGATTATTGGTTACATCATTAAGTCCTCCCCAGTTCGCCCATTGGGGTCTACCTGAAAACTGCTTGTTCATTTCAAGACCATTAATAAGTACTTTACCATTGGCATTATCAAGACCTCTTGGTCTAAAGAAAGTAGAACTGAAATCGAATGCGGCAGCTCTTAAAAACACATCTCTTGAGGATTGCAGTAAACCGGAAATATTAAAAGCTACATCATCTCCTTCACCAATTTCATCATCGGATAAACTAATGGTACCCATTCTAAACTTTTCTTCACCTATATCTACTTGAAGAAATAACTGTCCCATTTCTAAAGTAACTCCTTCAGAAATTTGAACAGGAAATTTTTTGGTAGAGTAGTCATCTTTCTCAACAATTAATACAAAATCTCCAAGCTCTAATTGTTGACCTTCAAAACTAAATTGTCCATTAGAATTGGTTGTTGTTGCATAATTTGTGCCCTCTAAATAGATGGTTACATTGGGCAATGGTTCTTCGGATTCATTATCTACAACTTCCCCCTTAATGTTAGCTTGTTGTGCCAACATACATAATGGAAGAAAAAGAAAAGAAACCACATAAAGTAATTTTTTGTTCATTTGATGTCTGTAATTACGATTTAAGAAATTATTACGAAAACGCTGCAAATGTATATAAATAATATTAATTGCTTATTTTTGCTGTCGTTAAAATTGAAACTTTACAATTACTTAATATGCAAACAACTAAGTTAAACCTACTAGCCCTAATTCTTCTCCTATTTAGCACAGGAAACATTGAAGCACAGCAACGTGAGTTTAAAATTAACACTGTTGCCTTTTACAATATGGAAAATCTCTTTGATACCATTAATGATCCTAATAAAGATGACCATAAAAATCCTATTGGGGCCATGTCTCCGGGAGAAGCTTCTAGAGTGTATCCTAAAAAAGTAAAGAACATGGCTAAAGTAATTGCTGATATAGGTGCAGAAAAAACTGGTTTCCCTCCTGTATTAGTTGGTGTTTGCGAAATAGAAAACTACCAAGTAATGGAGGATGTAGCTAATGATCCACGTTTAAAAAATTACAATTATGGTATTATTCATTATGAATCTCCAGACCGAAGAAGTATTGATGTAGCCTTAATGTACAGACGTGATGTGTTTAGACCTCTTTTTTCTGAAGCTCATGAAGTTGTTTTGTATAGAGATGACGATCGAAACAAACGTATTTATACACGTGACATATTATATGTTAAAGGTTTGTTTGATGGAGAAGAAATGCATGTTTTAGTCAACCACTGGCCATCTAGAGGAGGAGGTGAAGAACGCTCCAGACCAAACCGAGTTAAAGCTGCAAAAGTGGCAAGAAAAGTTATGGACTCTATACAACAAGAAGAACCAAAGGCCAAAATAATTGTTATGGGTGATTTAAATGATGGGGTATATAACGAAAGTGTAAAGGAAGGTTTAAAAGCTTTAAGACACAGAGAGGATTTGCGAAATTCTACTGATTTATGGAATCCCTTTGAAAATATTTTCTATAGTGGTGTTGGTACGATTGCCTGGAGAGATTCTTGGGATTTATTTGACCACATTATGGTTACTCAACCATTTACAGATAAAGACGATTTTTCAAGTTATCGATTTTATAAAGCAGGTATATTTAATCCTCCTTACTTAAGAACACCAAGAGGAAGGTGGAAAGGATATCCGTACAGAAGTTTTGCTGGAAATTCTTGGACTGGAGGTTATTCAGATCACTTTCCGGTATATATGTATTTAATTAAGGAAATGGATTAATTAGATTGCTCCTGATAAATGTCAAAACTTACTCAAAGTCTTGAGACAACACAAGAAAGTTATAATAGATATCGTATTTTTGCAATCTTAATAAAAATAAATGAATACTATCAAAAACGACTTATTTTTAAGAGCTTTAGAAAGACAAGAAGTTCAGAGGCCTCCGGTATGGATGATGAGACAAGCGGGAAGGTACTTGCCAGATTTCATGAAGCTCAAAGAAAAATACGATTTTTTTACTCGCTGCAGAACCCCAGAATTGGCCACTGAAATTACAGTAATGCCAATTCATCAAGTAGGAACTGATGCCGCTATTTTATTCAGCGATATTTTGGTTGTTCCACAAGCCATGAATATAGAAGTTGAAATGAAACCAGGAGTAGGCCCATGGCTTCCAAACCCAATTAGATCTCAAAAAGATTTAGATCAAGTAATTGTGCCAAACGTAGATGAAGAGCTTGGCTATGTTTACGAAGCTATTAAAATGACCAAAAAGGAATTAAATAACGAAGTACCACTTATAGGCTTTGCTGGGTCACCATGGACAATTTTATGTTATTGTGTGCAAGGTCAAGGGTCAAAAAACTTTGATAAAGCAAAAGAGCTTTGTTTTACTCAACCAGCAATAGCTCACAGTCTTCTGCAAAAAATCACTGATACTACAATTGCCTATTTAAAAGGTAAGGTTAAGGTAGGGGTAAATGCTGTTCAGGTATTTGATTCTTGGGGAGGGATGTTGTCTCCTACCGATTACATGGAGTTTTCCTGGAAATACATCCAACAAATAATAGACGCTTTAAAAGAAGAAATTCCTGTAATTGCTTTTGGTAAAGGCTGTTGGTTTGCTTTAGATACAATGGCTAAATCTGGTGCTTCTGCATTAGGTGTAGATTGGACATGCTCACCTAAAAATGCGCGTTACCTAACTGGCGGAAATATTACCCTACAGGGTAACTTTGATCCTTCAAGACTTTTTTCTCCTCCAGCTGAAATCAAAAAAATGGTCAAAACTATGATTGATGAGTTTGGAAAAGATAAGTATATTGTTAATTTAGGACATGGAATTTTACCTAACATCCCCGTTGAAAATGCCAAAGCCTTTGTGGAAGCAGTGAAAGAATACAACTCTTAGGTATTTATTATTATATTTAAAAAATCAAAGGAGCTTTTAATAATAAAAGCTCCTTTAATTTTTACCCCAATTTTCATGAAACAATGCCATATAATTACTTTATTTAATCATTAAACTTTTATAAAATTCTGAAAATAAAATAAATTTTCTTTACATTTATAAAACCAAAATATTGGAGTATGTCAAAATTTGGTCAAATAATTGATATTGAGATTCCCGTTTTACTAAATTTTTATACCGAATGGGATGATGAGTCTAAGCTAATGCATCCTATCTTGAAAGATGTAGCAGCAGCTATTGGAGACAAAGCTAAGGTTATTAAAATTGATTTAGATAAAAATCAAGAATTGGCAGAGGCTCTACGTATTAAAACTATTCCTACTCATATTATTTACAAAAATGGCGAGATGGTTTGGCGTAAAAGTGGGGCAATTAATGCCAATGATTTAATTCTTCATTTAGAAGAAAATCAGTCTCATTAATCAATTCGGTTAAAAGTAAAGCCCTTACCAATATAATAATTTAAAATTTTTGGTAAGCTATATTCTAGGTTAGATTGCGCTTTTAAACTATCATGCATTACAATAATGTCTCCCGCCTTAGTGTTTTGCAAAACATTATGTAAACACTCTTCTGGGCTAAGCTTCGAATTATAATCTTTGCTTAAGACACTCCACATAATAATTTCAAAACCCTTTGCAAGGAGTACTTCCTCTTGCTTTCTTTTCAGTTTTCCATACGGAGGCCTAAAGAGCTTAGTAAAGGCTTTATGTTCATAAAAAGTTTGCTGTGCATAATCTACATTAGCTAAATATAAGTTATTTTTCACTTTCCATGCATTTAAATGGTTTTGAGTATGATTACCAATGGCGTGACCTTCTTGTATAATTCGTTCAAAAATATCTGGGTATTTTACAATATTATTTCCAATACAAAAAAAGGTAGCTCTTGCTTGGTGTTCTTTTAAGCAATCTAAAACCCAAGGAGTAACTTCTGGAATTGGTCCATCATCAAAAGTTAAGTAGATACATTTCTTGTCCTCTGGATAAGACCAACGCCTTTTAGGCATAAGTTTTTTCCACCAATTTGGTGATTTTACAGGAACTAAATTTGGCATTTCTATTCCTGGATATTTAATTCAAAATCTGTCTCTGAAGGAATTTCTACTTCCTCAGGATTGATCTCTAAATCCTCTTCCTGAATTTCTTTCATTAAACTATCGTCTAAATCTTCATCAGATTCAGCAAAATGATCAAATAAAGAAACATAGGAATTAAATACGCCGGCTTCGTTTTTTGCATACTCTTCATTATCATAAAGAATAAGAATATCTACAAAACCTCTGTAGCGCTCTATTTCAGTAATAATATCTTCACCGTATAGATTTTGTCTTTGTCTATCTAAACTAGCAAAATACGTTAATTTATCTTGGTAAGTAGAAACTACCTCTTGCCATAATTCACGTGCTTTTTCTTTTTCGTCAACTTCGTAATAACCAGAAATAAAAGGTTCATTCAAAGTGTAATATCCAAAAGTTTTTACAGGCATTTTTTCAACAGCCAAATCAATAATCTCTTTTGCACGTTCTTTTTCGTCTTTCTGGAGTAGTGTTTCAACAACTCTTCCCATATTGCTCCTATAAGTAATTGAATTCTTACGCGTTTCTGGATCGTGATAAACATCAGGCTCTCCGCTGCTTCCCCACCACCAATTAGTCATAATTTCGAAGTTTTTATCTGCATCAACTCTTCCCATGTCAAATGGTATTCTTGGGTTGATTGGTGTTTTGATAGGCACTAATTGGTACACCACACCATCCATTTGTAGGTAATCTTTCAACCAGAGGTAATCGTCATCTCCAAAACTTCCGCCGGTAAAGTAAATTGGGCGTTCCCAATTATTATTCGCTAATAAATCTAACATCATTAATCGATTTTTACCTAAAATTGATTGATTCAAGCTAAGGAATATCTCCTCTTCAATTAAGTCAGCATCCTTTTCTTTTACAATACCGGTTTTCAAAACTTGCTCTTTATCTACAGGTATACGTAGTGTTTTTGCTGGAAAAGTGTTGATTACTTGCCCACTTTGCAGCTCTGCTTTTGTGGTTTGATTATCGCTTTTAATGTACTTTATCCATTGACCAATATCCATTGTATCCTTCATCCTCGGGTCTTTTTGGTACCAAACAAAGTCGTTTGTTCCATAGGCATATTGTGGATGTTCTAAAGTGGTTTTTATGGGTTCACTTTCATAGGCTTTTCTTCGCATTTGATCAATGTACCAATCGGTTGCAAAAAGACTGGTATTAATGATTCTTACATCAGTACGGTATCCTTCTATTTCCTGAGCGTACCAAAGCGCAAAAGTATCATTATCTCCTATTGTAAATAAAATAGCATTTTCATCAACCGAGTCTAAGTATTTTTTTGCCATTGCTAAAGCCGAATTTCTTCCAGAGCGGTCATGGTCATCCCAATTTTCTGAAGCCATTAAAATAGGCACTGCAAAAAGGCATAAAACACCAACTACGGGAGCTGCAATTTTTGGATTTAAGTATTTTTTGAACGTATCAAAAAGGGCGTAAACACCCATTCCAATCCACATGGCAAAAACATAAAAAGACCCCACTAAAGCATAATCACGCTCTCTTGGTTCAAAAGGTCTTTCATTCAAGTAAATTTTTAGAGCAATTCCAGTAAACAAGAAAAATACAGTTAAGACCCAAAAAGTTGACTTGTCCTTTTGAATATGGAATAGTAAACCCAGTAAACCTAAAATAAATGGTAAAAAATAGTAGGTGTTTCTTCCTGGGTTGTTTCTAGCATCGGAAGTGATTTCACTTTGATTACCTAGGCGCATTTCGTCGATAAAATCAATCCCTGATAACCAATTACCATGTAAATCTGTTTTCTTTCCTTGAATATCGTCTTGTTTACCAATAAAATTCCAAAAGAAATAACGCCAATACATGTAACCCATTTGAAAATCGAACAGGTAATTGAGGTTGGAAGCATAATCAGGCTTTTTAACTTCAATGTATTCAGATAATTCTCTTAAGTAGTTAATGTATTCCTTATGCTCAATTGCCCCTTGGCGTAGCCGTTGTTCCAAATCATTCAACATCCCTAAAATTTCAGGATTAGAAGCATATTCTGGTGTTGGTCTTACCTCCAACGGGCCAGTATACATTAAATAGTTTTGGGCGTGTTCATTAGACCACATTCTTGGCAGAATGGTGTTGTGAACAGGATTGGGGTTTTGCTTAGCATTTTTGTAATCATTAACAATGATATACTTGTTGTTTTCTTCGTCTTTTTCATATTTGGGCTTATCATCTTTATAGGGGTTATTTGGATCTAAGCCGGCAAACATATCTGTAAACTGGGGCCCATAAAAAAGTTTAGTTTCAGGATATTGTTCTCTATTGTAGTAAGCTAAAAGCTCACGTGCATTGTTGGGGTCATTTTCATTGATTACCGTTCCAGCATTAGCCCGAATTGGAAGCATGATCCAACTGGAAAATCCAATTAAAATAAATAAAATACTCAACACTAGAGTATTCAGTTGAAAGTATCTTTTTTGTCTTGTAAAGTAAAGTAAATAAACAAATAGAGCGATAAGAAAAATACCAGCAAACACAGTACCTGAGTTAAATGGAAGACGTAGCGTATTGACAAAAAACAATTCCATTTCAGCAAAAAAGGTCATGGTGTAAGGCAAGAGCAACTTAAATATAAACATCAACACGCCTACCACTATAAAATTGGCAATAATGAAATTTTTTACAGTAACTTTCTTGGTGTTTTTGAAGTAATATAAAAACCCAATGGCTGGTATTGTTAATAAGCCCATAAAGTGGACTCCAAAAGACAATCCCACTAAAAAAGCGATGAGTATTACCCAGCGGTGTCCTCTAGGTTGATGCATATCTCTTTCCCAAAGCAATCCAAGATAAAACATGGCCGCCATAATAAAAGCTGCCATGGCATATACCTCTGCTTCAACTGCCGAAAACCAAAAACTATCCGTAAATGTAAAAGCTAGAGCGCCAACTAAACTGCTAGATAGAACTGCAATTTTAGTACTTAAATCTGCCTGTTCTAAATTAGGGATAAACTTTCTAAAGAGTAAGGTAATTGACCAAAAAAGAAACAATATGGCAAAGGCACTAGAAAAAACTGACAACAAATTTACCATTAAAGCAATTTGAGATGCTTCTGAAGCAAAGGTTGAAAATGCAGCACCAAATAGTTGATACAAAGGAGCTCCAGGAGGGTGTCCTACTTGAAGCTTTGCAGAAGTAGAAATATACTCTCCTGCATCCCAGAAACTAGCCGTTGGTTCAACCGTTGACCAATAGGTAATTAAGGCTACTAAAAAGGCAAGCCATCCTAAGATTTTGTTCCAAGTCTTGAAAGTAAGCTGAGACATGTAAATTAGTTTTTATATAAAAGGCGAAAATAAGTATAAATATTGTATTGAAGGGCTTCTATTTTTTTGAAATAGCAGTGAATCAATTTTAAGTTTCAATTTGTTTGAAAGAAAATTAGTAACAGATGAAAATAATTTTTAAAAATAAGATTATTTTTTTGTTGTAAACTTTTAATATTTTATATTTGCACCCGAAATTGTAGCAATTGGCCTATGGTGTAACTGGCAACACGTCTGGTTTTGGTCCAGAAGAGTCTAGGTTCGAGCCCTAGTAGGCCAACTTAATTTAAAATCGAATTTCTGTAATGAAGTTCGATTTTTTTTGAAAATACATTTAAGTAACAGAAAAGTATAAGTTGAATTAATTTAAGGTCTTAATGGCGAAATTAATTCGCTTTACCGCTTCATTTTTACCTATTGAAGCAAGAATATGAAAAACATCTGGACCTTTCATATCTCCCACTAATGAAAGTCGTAAGGGTTGCATCACCTTTCCAAAACCATGACCCGAATCAGCTATCCATGGTTTTATTTTTTCCTTTAAGTTTTCTTCTGAGAAGTCATCAACTTCAGAAATTACTTCAATTAGTTTTTTCATGACTACTTCAGTAGCCTCTTTCCAGACTTTTTTTGAAGCTTTTTGGGCAAAATCTTTAGGTGCCTCAAAATAAAAGCTACTTAACTCCCATAAATCAGATGCAAACACAGCGCGTTCTTTTACGGTCTGGATGACCTCTTCTACATAAGCTTGTGAAGGATGGATATCCATTGATTCTAATTCGTTTAAAAACTCTTTCAATAAATATTCAATAGGTGCTTTTTGAAGGTATTGTTGTTGAAACCAAAGTGTTTTTTTGGGATCAAATTTTGCTCCCGCTTTATTTACTTTCTTTAAATCGAATGCCTGAATTAATTCTTTTAGGCTAAATAATTCTTGCTCTGTTCCGGGGTTCCATCCTAAAAAAGCCAACACATTGACCAAGGTTTCTGGCAGGTAATGTTCTTCTCGGTAACCACTAGATAAACTTCCTGTTTTAGGGTCTTTCCACTGAAGTGGAAAAACGGG
>PXFS01000103.1 GCA_003564185.1 Flavobacteriaceae bacterium | reverse complement strand
TCAGCTGGATTTTGTGCCACCCAAATCAGATTAGCCAAACTGGTAATTTGGTAAGGATCTGCTTCTGTTCCTGCACCTTCTGGTAGAAGTACAACCTCGTCGATTTCATCATTAAAAAATGGATAATTCGCATTGGTTGAAGTAGCTATTCGCCAAATATCCTCTGTACCATTTTCTGTTTCACACACAAAATCCCAACCAGCAGCTAAGAAGATACCTTCTTCAGTCATTGCTGAATTAGGTTCACCAACTGCATCAGAATCATCATTTGCTAAAATATCACTGTCATAAAAAGAGTTGGTTACTGTTCCTCCAGTTTGGTTTCCGTAAGGGTTAAGTGTTGCTCCAAAATCACTATTTAAACTACTAGCTGAGTAAGTTTTATCAATAATCCCTCCTGATATTTCACCAACGAAACCACCTGCAACATCAACCACCGTTGTAACATTTGCTCTTGAATAAGAGTTATTGATTTCACCATTAGCTATTTGACCTAAAAAGCCTCCAGTAAGTCCTTGTACATTTGTTAAATTAGCATTAGCATAAGACTGGCTTACAGTTCCACCATTCATAAATCCAGCCAATCCTCCCATGTTTGAGGGAGGAGATGGTGGAAGAAATGAAAAAGGAACATTTAATGAATTCCCCTCCAAAACATACACTCGAAAAACATCTGCTCCTGTAGTAATTTGTCCGGCTAGTATTCCTGCGTTGGTAAATTCTCCCTCAAAATCAGCATTATCAAATTTAAGGTTATTTACTTCACCAGCTAGGATATCAAAAAATCCAGCATTGGGGATATCGGCATTAATGGTTAGACCACTAATTTCAAATCCACTCCCTTCATAGACTCCAGTGAAGTTGGTGGCATCATTTATCCCAATTGGAATCCAACCTTCATTATTACAACCCCATTCTGCAGTTGGTGAAGCATCAATATCATTAATTTGTTCAAAATTAGCATCCCATGAGGTAGGAGTAGTCGTCATCCAATATAAGTTACCTAATGAAGTAATTAAATATGGATTTTCTGTTGAGCCATCTCCATCAGGTTCTATAGCTTCAATAAAAATATCGTCCACACCCTCTAAGTTAGGATAGCTATTATTAACACCTGCGTTAATAGACCAGATATCTTCCGTACCATTAGTGGTTTCACAAACAAAATCCCATCCAGCAGTTATAAATGTATCTTCATCCTGCATAGTTGGGGTAGTTTCCCCCGTAGCGCTAGAATTATCTGAACTGGTGAGGTTGCTATCGTAAAAACACGCAATTGCAATACCTGCTCCATTTTCGTTACCAAATCCAGCAGGTGTTTCACTTCCACTAGTGATACTTACGGTGTTGGCTGCGTAGGAATTCTCTACATTACCCGCTACTAAATTTCCTATAAAACCACCTACGTTACTAATACCACTAACACTTCCACGAGCGTAACAATTTCTTATGGTATTAACAGCATTTAACTGCCTACCTATAAATCCACCTACTTGGTCATTTCCGACTACATTTCCAGTGGCAAAAGATTTTTCTATAAGTCCGTTGGTATTAGTGGGATCAAAAAACCCTCCAACTAATCCACCTACTCTAATATTTCCAGTAACATCAGCTGAGGATGAGGAGTTACTAATTAGTCCATTTCTTAGTGTTCCAATTAATCCCCCAATATTTTCAGTTGAACCATTGGTTCCGCCTATACCAAACATTGTACCTCCAGTTACAGTTACATTATTGATAGAACCGGTAACACCAGCAATAGTACCTACTTCACCGGCTAATATGCCTGAGTTACTACTGCCAGTTATATCTGCATTGATGATTTCAAGATCAAAAATTTCACCTATTATTGAGGAGAATAATCCAACAAAATTTTCATTTCGATTGATAAATAAATTACTGATGCTGTGATTATTTCCATTATAAGTTCCCGAAAATGTATTTGCTAATCCACCTTGAATTGAGGTTGCAATGGGAACAAAACCAAGACCAGAATTACTATCAATAGCATCTATGTCATCCGTCTGAATATAATGCAGCGACCAGGTGGGAGTGACGTTTTGATCAGTCTCGGAAATCCACCTTAAATGACCGTAGGTAGAAATTTCATAAGGATTAGCAGCACTACCATCCCCAATACTAGGTTCTTCTATACTTCCTTGAGCTATAATAAAAGTTGGGATGAACAAGAAAAGAAGGATATTGTAAATATTTTTCATAAATAATATTTTATTTCATTTAACAAATTAAATGAAAACTAAAGTACAAATATAATAAGATGATTTTAATAAATCTTAAATATCGTATCTTTCTCTAAATAAGTTGATATGATGTTTTTCGTGACCCGTTAAAATAAAGGGTATAACTCTTACAGAAACTTCGCTATTGCTGACTTTACCAATATATTTAAGGGATTCTTGCGGAAAACCTTTGTAGAGAGATATATTGGCTCTCTTTAGAGAAGTATATTCATCTAGAAGTTGATCCAAACTTTTTAAATTCGCATAAGAATTAGGAACATATAAATCCTGATCAAATCCAGGTAATTTGGTGTAATCTTTTCTAGCAATTCGCAATGCTCTATAACAAAAGATGCGCTCGGTATCTATGATATGCTGTAGTACTTCTTTGGGAGTCCATTTGCCTTCAGCATAGGAATAGTGAAGTTTTTCAACAGGAATATTTTGGTAAAAATTAAGGTATTCTTCAAGACCTTTTTCAAAACTTTCAATTAAGTTAGTTTCATCATCAACAAGTTGAAGATAACGTGAGTAGTAGGGGTCATGTTCATTTTTAGAAATCTCTTTTTTTCTCATTATTCAACACGTTTTACATACTGGCCATCTCTACGGTGTTGTTCTTCTAACAATAAAGCTAGCTCTCTACCGGCTTCGCCTTGCACAGAAGAATTTTCTTCGGCTCTTCTAATTAGATAAGGAACAACATCCCGAATAGGCCCAAAGGGTAATAATTTGATGGCGTTAGAATTTTCAGCTCCTATATTATAGCTAATATGATCACTCATTCCGTATAATTGACCAAACCAAATGCGGTCATCATTTAAGTCAACGCCTTTTTGTCCCAATAATTGCAACGCCATATAACTACTTACCTCGTTGTGCGTTCCTATAAACAACCAAATATCTTCTAAATTATCAAGACAGTAGGTCATAACTGCATTAAAGTTTACATCGGTAGCTTCTTTATCTTCACAAATAGGAGTGGGGTACCCTTTTCTTTTTGCTCGTTTATTTTCTTTTTCCATGTAAGCTCCCCTAACAATTTTAAAACCTAATTTAAAGTCTTCTTTACTAGCACGTTCATGCAGTTCTTTAGTATATGTTAGTCGATCCCAACGATAGCATTGAAGAGTATTGTAAATGATTACTTTTTCTTTATTGAATTTTTTCATCATTTCTTCACAGAGTTGGTCAGCTGCGTCCTGCATCCAAGATTCTTCTGCATCTATTAACAATTTTGTGTTGTAATCATAAGCTGCTTGACACACTCGTTCAAATCGGTCTTTGATGCGTTCCCATTCTTTTTCTTCTTCTGCTGAAAGGACTTCATTGCAGGTGACTTTTTCCCAAATACTAAACCTTCCCAATCCTGTAGGCTTAGCAACAGCAAATGGAATTTCTTTGGCTTCGCTAGCAAACTTGATGATTGCTATTTTGTTTTCGGCAGCTTTGTCAAAATCGGCTTCGGTTTCTTTTCCTTCTACTGAATAATCTAATACTGAATGTACATTCTTAGAGTACATTAATTTAACAAGCGGTAAACATTCTTTCTGGGATTCGCCTCCACAGAATTGGGCAAATATGGTTTTTCTAATGATCCATTCAACTGGGAGCTTTAACTTCAATGATAAATTAGTGAAAAACGTTAATACAGGTACCAAAAAAGGGAAGCTCATTAGCCTAAAAATAAAAACCGACCGTTTCAAGTCGCTATTAGATTTTAATATAAATGCTCTTTTGGTGTTGTTGAATATTTTAGTATCAATCATTTAAAATGCTTTTGTTAGCAATATTTTTAAAATACGCCTTAAGTTTTTAATATTTCGTAATTTCGCTGGGCGAATTTATTTAATTTTTTGCATAAATATATTAATCCGATTGCTATTTTTTTGAATATAAATCGATTAATTTTGTCATTTTAACATCAAGCAAAATGCAACATTTAATCCGTTTAAGTAATTCTGAAATAATCGTATCGCAATCTGCTGAAAAACAGTTAAGTGCTTGGATTGAAGCCAACCAATATTCCAAGGTTTTTTTGTTGGTAGATACCAATACACATGAGTATTGCTTAACAAACTTTCTTAAAAATTTTGCAACGTATTTGCCTATTGAAGTTATTGAAATTCCAGCTGGAGAAGAAGGAAAAAATATTGAAACTTGTTCTCAGGTTTGGCAAGCCATGTCAGAACTAAAAGCAGATAGAAATTCTTTACTCATTAATTTAGGGGGAGGAGTGGTGACTGATTTAGGGGGATTTGTTGCTTGTACTTACCGAAGGGGAATTGATTTTGTTCATTTTCCTACTTCTTTATTAGCTATGGTAGATGCTTCTATTGGTGGTAAAAACGGTGTTGATTTAGGAAATCTGAAAAATCAAGTTGGAGTCATTCAACAGCCGCCAAAAGTCTTTATAAATCCTGCTTATTTGAATACGCTTCCTACGCAACAAATGAAAAGTGGATTAGCTGAAATGTTGAAGCATGGGCTGATTTATAATCCGACTTACTGGTCTAAATTTGAGCAAATGCATCAAATGGATGCATCAGTTTTAGAAGATTTAATTCTTGAGTCTATTGAAATTAAAGTTAGTGTAGTTGAAGCTGACCCTACCGAAAAAGGCATTCGAAAAACATTAAATTTTGGACACACACTTGGTCATGCTATAGAATCTTATTTCTTGGGAGATTCAAAAAAACAACTTTTACATGGAGAAGCTGTGGCTGTTGGAATGATTTTAGCCGCTTTTTTGTCGGTAGAACTAGTATCAATGCCTATATCTCAATTAAATCGTATAGTTGAGGTGATTACTCGATATTTTTCAAAAGTAAGTTTTACCAGTGAGGATATTGCAAAAATCATACAATTGACCAAGTTTGATAAAAAAAATAGAGGAGATCAAGTGAATTTTGTTTTATTGGAAGAAATAGGAAAATGTAAAATAGATTGTGTGGTACCTGAAAATGCAATCCAAGATGCTTTTCAATTTTACCAGGATATTGAATTCTAAAGTTTTTCCAAATTATTTTTTTTAATCGTTTTCCTTTTTTTCTTTTGATGTATAATTTTATTAATATGAATATTGCAAGAAATATAGCCCAGATAAAGTCAGAAATCCCTTCAACTGTTGAATTGGTTGCCGTTTCAAAAACCAAACCTAATGAAGATTTAATGGAAGCTTACCATGCTGGTCAACGTATTTTTGGTGAGAATAAGATTCAGGAAATGACCGATAAATGGGAGGCTTTACCAAAAGATATTGAGTGGCATATGGTAGGTCATGTACAAACTAATAAAGTCAAATACATGGCACCTTATGTAAGTATGGTTCATGCCGTTCATAAAATGAAATTGTTAAAAGAAATCAATAAACGAGCTAAACAAGAGGGTCGAGTTATTGATTGTTTACTCCAAATGAAGATTGCCGAAGAAGATTCTAAATACGGTATGAGTAGTCAAGAAATTACTGATTTTTTAGCGGATGAGCGCCTTAAAAATTACACTCATGTGAACATTAGAGGCTTAATGGGTATGGCTACTTTTACAGATGACAAAGAACAAATAAGACGCGAATTTTCTCAACTTCAAAACCTCTATCGAGAATTAAAAACCAAGCATAATTTTGATGTGCTATCTATGGGAATGACAGGCGATTACCAAATTGCTATTGAGCATGGAAGTACAATGATTAGAATTGGAAGCAAGATTTTTGGTGCTAGGGATTAAATTTTAAGATGCAATATTTTTTGTAAAATTCGAACGAATCCATTAGTTTTATTCCTTAATCAGCTTAAAATTTAATACATTGACTTGGAAAGAACGAATTCATGAAATTATTTACGAGGCAGATACGCCAATGGGCAAAGCATTTGATATTGCTTTATTAATTTTAATACTTTTAAGCTTAGCTTTTGTTTTATTAGACTCAGTTGAATTTATCTACAATGAATACCACTACTACCTTCTAATTGGTGAATGGATCATCACCATTTTTTTTTACCATAGAATATATGTTGAGAATTATTGTTGTCAAAAAACCTTCTAAATATATTTTTAGTTTTTACGGAATCATAGATTTTTTAGCCACTTTACCACTTTACCTTTCGCTTGTTTTTACGGGTTCTGGAGCTTTACTTACGCTAAGAGCACTTCGTTTACTTAGGGTTTTTAGAGTGCTCAAGTTAGAACGTTATTTTGGAGCAGGAGACTTTTTGATGACGGCTATAAATAAAAGTTTACCAAAAATTTTTATTTTCATTTATGCAGTATTAATATCTTCTTTTATTGCTGGAACAGTCATGTACTTAGTGGAGGATCCTGAACATGGATTTAGCTCTATACCTAAAAGTATTTATTGGACAATTGTTACCCTAACAACAGTGGGCTATGGTGACATCCATCCGGTGACACCTCTAGGGCAGTTTGTAGCTTCATTTATAATGATTTTAGGTTATGGTATTATAGCCGTGCCCACAGGTATTGTTACCTCCGAAATGACCATCATGAGAAGGTCTAATGTCAATACAAAACATTGTAGAAATTGTGGAGAAAAAAAGCATGATTCTGAAGCAAAATTTTGTAAGAAATGTGGAGAATTACTTTAGTTATTCAACTGGCTAGAGATTAAATTTTAGATTATTTTTTTGCTTCACTTTCCTACAAATTATAGCTAGAAATATTTTTATTGTATTTTTGAAAAAAAAAATAAGTTTGGCTAAAATAGGTGATATTGATGTAGGAGAATTTCCATTGCTATTGGCTCCAATGGAAGATGTTAGTGATCCGCCTTTTAGGGCTTTGTGTAAAGAACAAGGTGCTGATGTGGTATATACGGAATTTATTTCTTCTGAAGGCTTGATTAGAGATGCTGCAAAAAGTGTTGTAAAATTAGATATTTATGAGAAAGAGCGCCCCGTAGGAATACAAATTTTTGGAGCAAACTTAGAATCAATGTTGCGCTCTGTAGAAATTGTGGAAGCTACAAAACCAGACATTATTGACATCAACTTTGGGTGTCCTGTAAAAAAAGTAGTATCAAAAGGTGCTGGCGCTGGCATTTTGAAAGATGTAGATAAAATGGTTTCACTTACTGAAGCCATGGTCAAACATACCCATTTGCCCATAACAGTTAAAACACGTTTGGGGTGGGATCATGATCATATTCGTATTGTTGAAGTGGCAGAGAAACTTCAAGATGTTGGTTGTACAGCTATATCTATTCACGGTAGAACACGCGCCCAAATGTATAAGGGTGAAGCCGATTGGCGACCAATTGCAGAAGTGAAAAATAATCCTAGAATGCACATTCCAGTATTTGGGAATGGAGATGTTGATACGCCCGAGAAAGCAGTTATGATGCGTGATGAATATGGCTTAGACGGAGCTATGATTGGTCGTGCAAGCATAGGTTATCCTTGGTTTTTTAGAGAAGTGAAGCACTATTTTGAAACAGGTAAACATCTTCCACCTCCAACTATTCAAGAACGTGTACAAGTGGCTAAAAGACACCTAGAAATGGCAGTTGACTGGAAAGGTGAAAAATTAGGTGTTTTTGAAACTAGAAGACATTATACTAATTATTTTAAAGGAATTAGAGATATTAAACCCTTTAGAATGAGAATGGTGACCGAAGATAGAGCTGAAGATGTATTTAAAGTTTTAGAAGAAGTTGAAAAAGAATTTGCTGGATATGATTTTGCCGAATTAATTCAATAAGTTCATTTATAAATACTTATCTTTGCAGTATAATTATTTGTTTGAGTATAACACAATAAAAATTATACAATATGTTAAGTCTTTTCTTAAATCAGTCAGGTTATTGTTTTGTTTTTAGTTATTTTACACAGTAAATATCAACCAACTTAAAAATTAAGTTATGAAAGGACCATTATTTTATTCTAAAATTTTACTTTTTGGAGAGTACGGTATTATTAAGGATTCAAAAGGTTTATCAATTCCATATAATTTTTATAATGGTGCCTTAAAAATAGAGGATCAGCCTAACAGTGAAACAATCAAGTCAAATCAAGAACTTCAACGCTTTACTGTTTATTTGAAAGACTTACAAGAGAAGAAACCAAATTTAGTTCAGTTTGATTTAGATGCTCTACAAAAGGATGTTGAAAAAGGAATGTATTTTGATAGTTCAATTCCTCAAGGTTATGGCGTTGGAAGCAGTGGTGCTTTAGTAGCTGCTATTTATGATAAATATGCTTTTAATAAAATAACGGTTTTAGAAAACTTAGAAAAATCTAAGCTGACTCAGCTTAAAAAAATATTTGCAGAAATGGAGTCTTTTTTCCATGGTAAATCTTCAGGATTAGACCCGTTGAATTCTTATTTAAGTTTGCCTATACTCATCAATTCTAAAGAAAATATTGAGCCCGCTGGAATACCAATGCAAGCTACAAATGGAAAAGGTGCTGTCTTTTTACTAGATAGTGGTATAGTAGGGGAAACCGCACCAATGGTGAATATCTTCATGGAAAACATGAAACAAGAAGCCTTTAGAAAGGTTATTAAAGATTCTTTTATCAAAAAGACAGATGCTTGTATAGATAACTTTTTATCTGGAGATTTCAAATCTTTGTTTTCTAACGTGAAACAACTGTCTAACATTGTATTGGATAATTTCAAACCAATGATTCCAAAACAATTTCACCAATTGTGGAAACAAGGAATTGAAACTAATGCCTATTACTTGAAACTATGTGGCTCAGGGGGTGGCGGATATATTTTAGGTTTCACAGAAGATTTTGTGAAAGCAAAAGAATTGCTAAAAGGACATAAATTAGAAGTTGTCTATACTTTCTAAAATACAATAGATGTCTAGAAAACCATCAAAACTCTTACTGAAATTTGCTGGTCTTTTTTCAGTGGTTAGGGGGTATAATGTTTTGATGATTATTTTAGCGCAATACCTTGCCTCAATATTTATTATCGCACCAAGTCATTTAAGTACAAAAGAAATAATTTTTGATGTAAATTTATTCCTACTTATTTTTGCTAGTTCATTGGTTATTGCATCGGGTTATATAATAAATAATTTTTACGATTCAGAAAAAGATTTAATTAACCGACCCCTAAAGACACATATCGATAATTTAGTAAGTCCGCAAACCAAATTATCAATTTATTTTATACTGAACTTTGTTGCTATCATTGTAGCTAGCTATGTATCCTTTAATTCGGTCATCTTCTTCTCAGCTTATATTTTTACGATTTGGTTATACTCACATCGACTTAAAAAATATGCGTTCATAGGTAATTTTGCAGCTGCTCTTTTGGCGGTCACGCCATTTTTTGCTGTTTTTATATATTATATTAATTTTGATTTAGTAATTTTTGTTCATGCCTTGTTTTTATTTACTATTATAAGTATGCGCGAATTGGTTAAAGATTTGGAGAATCTTAGAGGTGATTTTGCACAAGATTATCAGACTATACCTGTTAAATATGGACCTAAACTTTCCAAGAAGTTGCTCACGTTTTCATCTATTTTGTGCCTTATCCCAGTATATGTATTGCTCACTTATTTTGAGGTGGGTTACATGAAATATTATTTTTTATTGAGTATAGTATTGTTATTCGGTTTTTCTATCGGCGTGTGGTATGCCAAAAAAAGAATTCATTACCTAGTCCTTCATAACTTGCTTAAGTTTATTATTGTATTTGGTGTATTCTGTATTCTATTGATAGATTTGGATGTGTTCATAAAACGCATTTTATAATCATCTTTACATCATGCGTATTTATTCAAGCTGTTTTTGTAATTTTGGTAACTTAAGTATTTACTAACTCTTAATTTGATTTCTACAAAAAGACTAACGAATGAAAATACATTTTATAGCCATTGGTGGAAGTGCAATGCACAATTTAGCCTTAGCTTTACATCACAAAGGAGAAGAAATAACAGGAAGTGATGATGAAATTTTTGAACCCTCTAAATCTAGATTAAAACAAAAAAACTTACTCCCACAAAAATTTGGTTGGTTTCCTGAAAAAATAACTCCTGATTTAGATGCTGTAATTTTAGGGATGCATGCTAAAGCCAATAATCCTGAATTGCTAAAAGCACAAGAATTAGATCTTAAAATTTATTCATATCCTGAGTTTATTTATGAACATGCAAAGCAAAAAACAAGAGTGGTAATCGGTGGATCTCATGGAAAAACAACCATTACATCAATGATATTACATGTTTTAAATTACCATGATAAGCAAGTTGATTTTATGGTTGGAGCCCAGCTTGAGGGGTTTGATAATATGGTTCATTTAACCAAAGAAAACGACTTTATTTTATTAGAAGGTGATGAATACTTATCTTCTCCAATAGACCCACGCCCTAAATTTCATTGGTATCAACCAAACATTGCATTGATTAGTGGAATTGCCTGGGACCATATTAACGTTTTTCCCACTTTTGAAAATTATGTTGAGCAATTCAAACTTTTTGTAGATGGAATGACAAGGGGAAGTACACTGGTCTACAATGAGGAAGACGATGAAGTAAAAAAAATAGCAGAACAAGCCACGCAACCAACTAGAAAACATGCCTACTCTACTCCAGAGCACACTATTGAGGATGGTGAAACATATTTGATGACTCCAGAAGGCCCAATGCCGATTGAAGTTTTTGGTAAACATAATTTACAAAATTTAGCTGGAGCAAAATGGATATGTCAGCATATGGGAGTTGATGAAGATGATTTCTATGAAGCAATTGCTACATTTAAAGGAGCTTCAAAGCGATTAGAGTTTTTATTTGAATCTTCAAAAGTGAAAGTCTTTAAAGATTATGCCCACAGTCCATCTAAAGTGATGGCAACAACAAAAGCCGTAAAGCAACAATTTGAAAGTAGAAAACTTATTGCTTGTTTAGAATTGCATACGTATAGTAGTCTAAATGCTGAATTCCTCAACGAATATAAGTCGAGTCTTCAAAATGCTGATGAAGCAGTGGTATTTTATTCTGCAAAGGCACTTCAAATTAAAGGTCTTGAGCCCATTTCTGAAGAACAAATTGAACAAGCATTCAACTTTTCTGGTTTAAAAGTATTTACAGCTGCATCAAAATTTCAAGAATATTTAAAAGTAAAGCATTTCAATAATCATGTATTGCTTTTAATGAGTAGCGGAAATTATGGTGGTCTAGACTTTGGTGAGCTAAAGCAGTGGATTGAATAAGCATATTCTCCCCTTTAAATTACATAATAAATTGATTCACTTTGATAATTTATTAAAAGCACTTCTTACACAGGAATTGTTTTACTTGATGATGAGCAATTGTACTTTACTTTTAAATCTTTATATTGATTATCTTCTCATTGATTTTGGTGAATTACAAAAAAGCAAGATTGAAAAACCTTACACACTTTTAAATAAAAATTTTTAAATTTTAATGGCATGAAGTGACTAAAGAGTTAGATGATAACACTGTAAGCTAATAAATGGCAACTAAAGTTGTAAATATACCTCCTGAATTTTTTCTTCGTTTTCAATCAGTTTGATTAGGTAGTAGGATTTAATTTCATCATGATTTAAAGTATTAAATTCAGATTGAGAAATATTTACTTCATTAAGAAAAAGTCGTACATTACTAGAATTAGACCATTTTTCTATAAGTTGTTGAGAAATTTCTGTTTTTGGTTCGGGTTTAGCTACAAAAGGCAAGTAACCAGGCAATCGCTCTGCTTCTAATTTTTGTCTTAAATTCATACGTTGATTAACACTTTCAACAAAATCGAGCTCAATTTGCCTATAATACCGCTGTGAATCATCCAATTGATTCCAATTTTGAATAAGTGAATTGTATTGGTTGATTAATTTCTGGGTCAGCTGTCCATTAGGGGAATAATTTTCTATGATATTTCGCTGTAAGTTGACTAGACGAATAGGAGTCTTTTTAATCTCTTCTTTGATTAAATTGATAAAATCTTCACTTACAATAGCATCAACAATTATAGAAACATTCATAGATAAAGCAACCTCGTTATCGTATCGTCTAAGCTTTTCATTTATTACCTCACTGATATTTTCAATGTTTACTTCTTCATCATATACTTTTATCACTTTATCATTATCAACATGTATTCTTATCTCTTCTTGATAAGTTAACTCATAATTCACCTTTTTTAAGTCACATTTTGCATAAGGAGATGCGGAAATAGCTGCAGTTTGGACAATTAAAAGTAAGAGTAAAAGTTGTTTCATGATATTAATTTTAAGTAAAGTTAATTATTTTTTTTGGTTTTCAAATTCTCTAAACTTTTTAAGCAGTTCTACATTCCTTTTGGAAGCTCCATTTTGAAGTAAATTTATAGCCTTATCAAAATGTACTTTTGATTTATCTTGAGACATTTTAAACCTTCCTTCTAAGGTTAATATTTTAAGCTTAAATCCATGAATATAATCCATGGTTTTTTCTAATCTTTCTTCCTTTCCTTCTAAATTATTAGGAAATTCATAATCCAATAAGTGAGTCATTTCAAAAATACTTTCTCTTAGCTCATCTTTGTTCATTTTACTTACTGTAGCATTTATTTCAACTTTCATGAAATTATAAGTTGGAAATTCAGCTGTGTCAAAATGTCCCGGAGAAATATAATTCTCAGGACCATGAAAAATCACTTTAATTTTATGCTTTTGTTGAAGTTTATTAGCTAAAGGATTTTGTAAATCAATATGTCCTAATAAGAAATCGTTTTTCCAGACCAATGGCAAATGACTTATATGGATTTCATCTTTTTCAGCATATATTAAAGTTGCTAAAGGAAATAACTTGACTAATTCTTGAATTATCGATTTTTCTTTAACAATAAATTTTGGGTGGGGGTACATGTTTTAAATGTATTAGAAGATTATTTTATTTTTCTTGAGTAATAACCATATTACTATTGGAGCACCAAATATTGAGGTTATGGCATTAATAGGTAGACTGTACTCACTGCCTGGTAGTTGAGCAATAGTATCACAGCAAAGCATAATAAAAGCTCCGCCAAAAATAACTCCTGGTAAGAGTAAAAAGTGATTATTGGTTTTGATGATTTGTCTAATAATATGGGGGACAGCTAGCCCAATAAAAGCTATAGGGCCTGCAAATGCAGTTACACTACCAGCTAATAGACTAGTTGAAAAGATAACCAGAAAACGATTTTTATTGATGTTTACTCCTAGGCTTTTAGCATATTTTTCTCCTAATAAAAGTGCGTTTAAGTTTTTTAAGCAGAAAACACATATTAATAAGCCAATAAAAAAGCATAAAAATAAAACACTTACTTCTTGCCAGCTTAAGTCCCCAAGACTACCAAAAGACCAAAAAATATATTGTTGTAAATTACTGGCAGGGCTAAAGTAAGAAAGTACGCTTACAATAGCTCCAGTTAAGCTAGCAAACATCAATCCAATAATCAAAAGAGACATTGTATCTTTTACTCTAATGGCAGTTGATAAGATAGCAAATAAGACCAATAAACTCCCTAAAGTAGAGAAAATTACTAGCGCCCATTTAGAAAATAATAAAGAACCAAGCCAACCTCCAAGAAAGCTGCTTCCTAAAATTAAAATTGCAACCCCTAAGCTAGCCCCACTACTTAATCCTAAAACATAGGGTCCTGCAAGAGGGTTTCTGAACAGCGTTTGCATTAACATTCCTGAAATACCTAATGCGCTTCCTACTAAAATGGCTGTTGTTGCTTTTGGTAGTCGATACTCCCAAATAATATATGTCCACGTGGGGTTGTTTTCAGCTGTCCCTAATAATATCCTTATTAAATCTACCTGTGGAATATGAACAGAACCCAAGCCAATATTGACCCATACAGCTCCTAGTAAAAGTATAAATAATCCAAAAATATGCCAATTGGTTTTCACTTATTCAAGGGCTTTAAAAAAAACTAATTCATGATTTTCAATTAATTCTGGGTGTAGTATCTTCACTAAGTCTTTTAAGATTAAATCAGGTCGATTAGGACCTAATTCATAATAGATTGAACCTCCTGTTTCTCCTGTGACCAGCGCAGCCCCAAATACATTTTTTTCTTGAAATGCGTTAAACTTTTGATAGTGCTTATTGCTTTCTAAAAGTTGTTTTAAACTGGTGTATTGAGCTGGTCCAATCCAAAAATCAGCATCTTGACCCTTTTCAAGTACTTTCTCAAAGGCTAAAGCAATACTACCGCTTCCATGAGTATAATTATATATGTAATTGGCATTAGCATCCTCAAGGAGTTGACCTTGCCAAGAATCACCATAAGGTAAATACCAGCGATCATTATGCATAGCTCCAGAAATCACTTTTGGCTGATTTGTTGCCTTTTTGGCAATCTGCTTTGTAGCTAAATAATTTTCTTCAATCTCTTTAAAAATTGCAAATGCTTCCGCTTCTTTTTCAGATAATAATCCAAAAACTTTAATCCATTCAGCTTTTCCTAAAGGTTCATTTTCTAGCCAATCACTATTATATAGAACAGGAACACCGGCCTTTTCTACAGAATTTAAACTTTTATTACTCCCTTCAACAGCAAAACCTATAACTACATCTGTATTTAATGAGATTAGAACTTCCGTATTAAGACGTTCATTTTGACCTAGTTCTTTAATTTTGTTATCTTGGATTAGTTGTCGGGCTTTTTTAGAAGATATGTAATCTAAATTTGGAAATCCTATTAATTTATCTAATTCCTCTAAGCTTTCTAAAGACGGGATATGAGTTGTTGAAGTTGCTACAATTTTTTCAATAGGCAATTGAATAAATTGTTGAAATTCTAAATTTTCTGGAATAAAACTTTCCTCTTCAGCAAGTACATATATTAATGATTTTTCTGCTTTTGGCCAAGGCTCTTTAACTTCAATCACTTGAAATTCATCGCCTTCATAGAGTGAAAATGTTGAGGCGTATTTTACTTCTTTCTTAGTAAGACTATTAAGGTCAAATTTATCTTTTTTAGGAGAATTACAATTCCAAACAATAAGAGCAAATAGGAGTAATAAACTAGACTTTGAATAATAAAAAAAATAATGTTGAATTTTATTCACTTTAAATGATTTTCAATTTAAACACAAATATACGTAGTGTACAGCGTAAAACTCTAAAATTTTAAAATATTCCAGAATCAATTAGATATTGAAATAAAGCATAAATATAATCATTGATAGATTTTTTAGAATTAAGAAAGATTCACCTAGATATTTGTTATTTTTGCCACATGAGTAAATTAAAAGAACGCTGGGGTATAACTTCAAATTTTCAGTTAGTTGTTGTTTTTATTGTATTTGGAATTACTGGCTCCTCATCGGTTTACGTGGGGTCACCCATTTTAGAGTTGTTATCAATCACCAAAGAAAGTTTTCCTGACCATTTTTTAGGAATCACTTTGTATTATTTCTTAAGAATTTTAATAATCTTCCCCGTTTATCAGGTATTACTAGTTCTATTTGGTTTTCTTTTTGGTCAATTTAAATTTTTCTGGGCCTTTGAAAAGAAAATGTTGAGTAGAATGGGTATAAAACTTGATTCCAATACTTAACCCAATAAACTATTCCTTTAATTTAAGGTTTATACTTCTATTTTTATTAGATTTGCAAACTAAATGGAATTTAAAACAAAAATAACGGCCTTGTTTTTTCTAACACTTCTTGTTTTAGGAAGTGTAGATTTCCATGCATATGCACATATTTTAGACAATCATGATCATCATACTGTGGCGGATTGTGAGCATTGTGAAGAATTTGTGGTCATAAATGAATTAGATTTTGATACTATTCAGTTTACAGACTTTGAAGTCCTTCATCTCATTTCTTACAAGGAATCAATTACCACACAATTATATTTAAAAGCCTTAAAAACTCACCAAGGCGAATACTTTAACAAACCCCCACCTTTTACAGCTTAATTCTCGTTTTACTTATTTGATTAAGTTGAATTAAGTTGTTACTCAATGCATAAAATACTCGTGCTGATTTCAGTCGTGTTTTCATCATTGCTTTACTCCCAAAATCAGGTTGAGGTTCAAGTTTCAGATGAAGATAAAATTCCGCTCTTTGGAGCACACATACATTCTACTATAGGAAATTCCGTCACCAATCAAGATGGAAAAAGCACCTTTGAGAATGCGTCGCAAGGAAACTATCGATTTCAGATTTCTTACTTGGGTTTTAAACCATTGGATACACTAATTCAAATTAATCAGTTACCCACTAAAATTAATTTAATTATGTATTCAGATCAAGAAGAATTAGCTGAAATATTACTTACACAAAAAGCTTCTGTAAATATTCAAAATACAGAAAAGGTGGATGCGGAGTTTATTCAAGAGAACTTTGCAGGTTCTCTGGCTAAGTCTTTAGAACGTATTCCAGGAGTCAATTCCATTGAAATTGGTGCAGGTGCTTCAAAACCTATTATTAGAGGTCTTTCCTTTAATCGTATTGTAGTAGCTGAAAATGGAAGTCGTCACGAAGGTCAACAATGGGGCGCTGACCACGGTTTAGAAATCGATGCGCTATCTATAGATGAGATTGAAATCATTAAAAGTGTTGGTGCTATAGAATATGGAACCGATGCCATAGGTGGAGTAGTGCAGGTAAAAACAGATGCTACGCCCCAAAAAGAAGGAATTACGGGAGAATATAGAGCTTTTGGTAGAAGCGTAAATCAATCCCTAGCCAATTCAATAAATCTGAATTATAAAAAAGGAAAATATTTTTTTAAATTCAGATCGACAATAAGTAGCTATGGCGATTACAACGTGCCTACCGATACCATTACTTACTTAACGGTTAGAATGCCTGTGGAAAATAGACGATTGATGAATACCGCTGGAAGGGAACGTGATTTTATGGTACAAGGGGGATATCAATCTGAAAGTTTTAAATCTACTTTAACACTGAGCAATAATTATTTAAAAGCTGGTTTTTTTCCAGGAGCTCATGGTGTTCCATCAATTACAAGGGTAAGAGATGACGGCGACCGAAGAAATATTGATTTTCCGTTTCAGCGTGTAAATCATTTCAAAGTGGTCAACAATAACAAATGGTTTTTTAATCAATCAGACTTAAGTTTAATGGTAAGTTACCAAAACAACAGAAGACAAGAAGAGGCTTTGTTTCATACCCATTATGCGGGACAAGCACCTCCTGAGAATGACCCTAATTTAGAATTGGATTTTAATTTGAACACTTTTGAAGCTAAATTGAAATACGATTATTATTTTAATCGTGAGCATCATTCAACTGTTGGAATTCATTCCCAATACCAAGATAATGAAGTAGGCGGGTACAATTTTTTATTGCCTGATTACCGCCGATTTACTTCAGGAATTTTTGCTATTCACAACTATGATATAACTAACGAATTAGCCTTTCAGTTAGGAGCAAGAGCGGATTACGGAAACCTTCAAACCGATCGTTTTTATGATCCGCTATTGTTTAATTTTTTGGTTGACCGAAGAAATCTTTCAGAAGAAGAAGCCAATCAGTTTGCTGAGCGAAGTCAAGCTATTGATAGAGATTTTTGGAATGGAAACGCCATGCTTGGTGTAGCTTATAATCCTTCAGAAAAATGGGAATTTACAGGTACGTTTGGTACTACTTTTAGATTTCCAACGGCTATTGAATTAGCCGCTAATGGAATTCACCACGGCTCCTTTAGGCATGAACAAGGAAATGCAGATTTAAGTCCAGAAAGAGGGTGGGTTGCTGATGCTAAAGTGAGTTTTAATCTACCCAAAGAAGATTTATTAATAAGTTTTAGTCCGTATTGGTATTATTTTGATAATTATATTTTCTTACGGCCTTCAGGAAGGTTTTCGCCTTTGCCCCACGGAGGACAGATTTATGAATATACAGAATCTGGTGCTTTGTTAAAAGGTTTTGAAGTTTTTGTAGAAAAGCAATTCTTCAACAGCTTAACCACAACAGCTTCATTTGAATACTTACAAAATCAGCAAGTAACAGGAAGTTCTTCAAGAGATTTTCCTTTGCCTTTCACACCTCCCATTAATGCATTTTTTGAGGTGAGTTATAATTTTAATAATTCAAAAAATTGGTTGCAACAAACACGTATTTTTGCCAATTCAAACGTGGCTTGGAGACAAACGGATACTGCACAAAACGAAGCAGAGACACCAGGCTATGGAATTTTTGGAGGAGGCTTACAATCCGATTTAAAAATAGGCGACTTTAAAGCGAATATAATGCTTCAAGCCTTTAATATATTCGATAAAAAATACTTTAATCACACCAATTTTTATCGTGCTTTAGAAATCCCAGAAATGGGAAGAAACATACAATTGATGATACGCATACCTTTTGATATACAAACAAAAACTACCGATTTAAAATGAAAAATATCACCAACACATATAATTTAAACACTTTTAATTTTATCAATATGAACAACAAATTTTTATCAATGCTAGTATTAGCATTAGCCGTATTTACTTACTCATGTAGTAGTGATGACGATGGAGTAATGGACACCGAAGACCCAGTAATTATGCTAAATACTCCAGAAGATAGAGCGCAATTTCAACCTGGTGAAGAAATTCACATTGATGTGGATTTTACAGATAATGTAGCACTATCATCCTACAAAATTGATATTCACTGGGCTGGTGATGGACACTCTCACAGATTAGTACCCATGCATGATGACCACGACCATGACCATGGGGAGCAATTCGACTTTGAAGAAACAGGTGAACTGAGCGGTACAGAGGATCATATTCATATGCATATTGAGGTACCAGAAAACGCTATGCATGGTCCTTACCATTTAGGAGTGATTGCTTTAGATGCAGCCGGTAATGAAACTACTGTATTTAGAGATATTGCTATTGGTGATTATGACTTTGATCACGACCACGATCATGAATTACAAGTAGATGGGTTTGAAATCTTAGATAGAGGTCATAGTCCACATCAAGTAATTTTAGATGCTCACGGTAACCACTGGCATGGAAGTTTTAGCAATGGAATTACATTACATGCTACAGACAACGATCCAATTCCAGGTTCAAGCTCTTGGTATGAAAGAGGACCTGCTGAAAGTCAGCCAGAAGCAGTTTCTTTAGGTGTTAGAGCATTTGAAGATCACGGAGATCACACACATGACATTAGTATTCCAGGAATGTACCGATTAGAAGCAGTGCTCACTCACAGTGGTGATGAGGATATTTTATACATTTCAGAATCACACGGTGATCACGTACATTTTGTTGGTTTAGCAGATGGTCATGCACATATTGTATTTCAGTTAGTAAGACAATCGGACGGAGAGGTTGTTTACACTTCGCCAGAGTTTGAATTTGAAGTACACGATCACTAAAATTAGAGGATGCGTATCAACAAAAAAGCCAGTTCTTCATTGAGCTGGCTTTTTTGTTTTTTATTGCTAGCTATCATCTTAGAATTTAATACTTTTGTGTCACTTAAAACGAATCTGAATAATGACTCTAAACACAAACTACTTCACTTTAGTTGGCTTACTTTTTTTACTATTATCAACTTCATGCAGCAGCGATGATGATGGAATGATGGATAATCAACGCCCAGAAATCACTATTCATATACCTGAAGTAAATCAACAATTTGACCCTGGAGAGGAGTTTTTTGTTAGCATGACTTTTACCGATAATGTTGCTTTATCAAGCTTTAAATTTGATATCCACATGCCCTCTGATGGGCATACTCATAGAAGTGTTCCTATGCATGATGACCACGAATTAGAAGGATGGAGTTTTGAGGTGATGGAAGATTTAGAAGGAAAAGAGCAAACTATTGATATTTCTGAAATGATACCTGATGACGCTATACACGGCCTGTATCATTTTCATATTATTGTATTAGATGAATCTGGAAATGAAGCAAGAGCATTTCGTGATGTGATAATTGGTGATTATGAGCTTGAAGAGGTAGAATTACAAGTGAATAGTTTTGAGTTGTTAGATAGAGCACATCATCCGCACAAAGAAATTTTATATGCACACAGTGACCATTGGCATGGGGATTTTACCAATGGTATAATTTTAAGTTCTACTACCAATGAACCCATTCCAGGTTCAAGTAGTTGGTATGAAAGAGGAGCATTAGAGGATCAACCTGAAGCTGTATCCTTAGGAGTAAAAGCCTATGAAACACAGGGGAATGAAGTAAGTGAAATCAATATCCCACAAGCTTATCGTTTGGAAGCTGTTCACACATTGGAAAGTGGAGAAGACGCGCTTTACATTTCAGCATCACATGGAGACCATATTCATTTGGTAGGAATTGGTAACGGATATGCTTTAATTACTTTTCAATTAGTGCGCCAGGCAGATGGGGAAGTGGTTTATACCTCGCCAGAAATTGGAGTGGTGGTAAACTAAGGTTAATCATTAACAAAAAATAATTTTTATCAAATCTTAAACTAGTAATTTTAAATAATAACTGGTATTAATAATGTTTTACTACCCAATCATCTTCTGGAGGAATTACAATAAAGTCATAGTTTTTAATTTACTGTAATTCAATTATTTATTAAAAGTGATTTATTAATTTAAACTATTGTATCTAAAAAGATAACACGTGTTAAATTTTCCAAATAAAATACGTATATTTGTGTTAAAGATATAGGTTATGAATACTAAATTAACTTTGACCATAGAAAAAGAAGTGATTAAAATTGCTAAAGAATATGCCAAAGAAAAAGGACAAAGCCTTTCTGAAATGGTTGAAAACTATTTCAAATTTGTTACCGTTGAAAGAATGAAATTAAAGGAAAAGCAACTTTCTCCAAAAGTGAGAAAACTACGTGGAATTATTAAAACTGAAGATAATTTTGATTATAAAAAAATATTAACAGAGGAACTTGCTAAGAAACATGGTGTATAAATTATTTCTTGATGCTGATGTTATTATTGATTTTTTCACCGACCGTCAGCCCCATGTAAATTCATCGAGTGAACTTTTTGAATTAAATGAGCAAGGAAATGTAAAGCTCTTTATTTCAGCTGTGAGTATAAGTAATATTTATTACATTGTAAGAAAATTTTTAGGTCACAAAAAAACCATTGGAGTTATTGAAACCTTAACTGAAATGACTGAAATAGTAGGAACGCAAAAGCAAGAAATTATTCAAGCCTTGAAAAACAATTTTAAGGACTTTGAAGATTCTATCCAATACTCCTGCGCATTAAACATTAAGGACATAGACGCTATAATTACTCGAAACGTGAAAGATTATAGAAACTCTTCAATAGCTGTGATGACACCTATCTATTTTCTGAAAATGATGAATCAAAAGGACAACTGATTCATATCAATGCTTATTACTGTTTATAAAATTTCCACAAAATTTTAAGTTGGAATCTTATTGAATGAAATCAAAACGACATTCTAGAATATACGGTTAATAATGTTTTACTACCCAATCATCCTCTGGAGGAATTACAATAAAGTCATAGTTTGTAATCTCAGCTAATTCATTATTACTAATATAAAATTTCTCATCGATTAGCAGTTGACGTATGACTCTTAAATCAATTAGTGTCCATTGATTTTTTTTACCAACCGCTATAAAATTATGGTATGAATCCCAAGTCTTATTGTTAAGATTGTCTTTACCTTTATAAAATCGATTCATATACTTAATATGAACAGATGATGTGACTAAAGAATCGGCTACTTCTTGCAGATGATTTCCAAGGTCTTTATTTCCTACGTAACTTTTCTGACGTCCCATGTGCATGCTTCCCATTTTAACAAAAACTTTTGTTGGTTCATTTTCAGATGCACTTAAAATCTCATCAAAATTTTCTTTAAAATAATCTATTCGTTCTATGTTTCCGCCTTTACCTTGCTGAGATAGACAATAAATATTCAGGGAAGTTTTAATTCCTTCTACAATACGTTGAATAGCTAAGTTTTGACTTTCTTCAAACATATTTAAAAACGCCAAAAAATCAACATCACTTTGTAATTGACAAGCCATTTCAAAATTTTTAAAGACTTGAGATCGTTTACTCCATCGTTTCGTTTTTCTACTGATTTTCTTATAGATTTTTTTCTCTTCAGCAGAAAACGAATCTGAATGAAGTTCATTTAATTCATCTATCAAAAATGGAAAACTATGGTAATATTCTTGATCTAATCCCCAAATGTTATATTCTAGTGAATGAGCCACTTCAAGAAATTCTATATCAGATTTTCCTATATGAAATGGAATAGGATAGGTGCCAAACAACTTGGAACTATACCGACTATAAAAATCAGATAGACTATCTTGACCCTGGTTCATCAACTGTTGAAGCTTCATGGCTGAATGTGGTCCAGTCTCAATAGCAAAATTTTGAAACCCACTTTCATTTAGATGAATTAATAAAGCAGAAGTAAGTTCTCCTAATCTTTCACGATTATGTAACTCTCCAAGAGCTACAAAATGAGCATCTTTTAACGCATCAGTTAAAACACTTGCATCCTTAAATTGATGATTTTCAATTTCAAAATATGTAGTATGCTTAGCCAATATATCTAAATTTAAAGACTTACGGACTTCATTGGGTTGAGCTACTATAAGTTGGCAAAATACTAGTACTGGTAGAATTATTTTTATTGAAGGCATTGTTCTATACTTATTAAATCGAATATATGAAAAGATAGGTTTATTTTGTAGAAAATATGTTCTTAAAATTTATAGTTAAAGCTTTCATGTAATTTCATTATACAAAAGTCTCTCATCAAATTGATCTTAAGGCTGATTCATGTTTGTAACACAAGTTACTAATCAAGCTTTCTTTATTTGGTATTTTTGTGAAAAATAATTTTTATGAAAACAAGTTTTAATGTATTGATTCAATCAGATATTCCTGTTTTAGTTGATTTTTTTGCCGATTGGTGTGGACCATGCAAAATGTTAGCACCCATTCTTCAGGAGGTTAAAACTGAATTAGGAGAACACGTAAAGATTGTAAAAATAGATGTAGATAAAAACCAAAGTTTAGCGGCACAATTTCAGGTTAGAGGAGTACCAACTATGATTTTATTTCAAAAAGGAAAACAACAATGGAGACAAAGTGGTGTTTTATCTAAAGAGGATTTAGTAAATATTATTCAACAACATACATCAGTGTCTGCAAATTGAAAACCTGATGTAATGAAGAACTCAATTTTATAGTTTAGGTTAGTTTGTTTTGAACCACTCATTAATTTGAAAAATTAGTGAGTGGTTTTTTTAGATGTAGTATTTTTGGCCATGTAAAACAAAAATATGCAACCACAACGCTATACTTACCTTATCAAATTTCAATACTTAGGATTTCGTTACCATGGCTGGCAGCAACAACCAAATGTAAAAACTTTAGAGGGTCGTGTTAGAAAAACACTTAAGTTTGTTTTTGAGGGAAAGAAGTTTAATGTCATTTCCGCCGGAAGAACTGATGCTATGGTTTCTGTACAGCAAACTTATATTCAGTTATTTACTTATCACCCTTTAGCTATTGATTTCTTATCTGTCTTTAATAAGAATTTACCTCCCGATTTAAGAGCCTTAAGCATTCAAGAAAAAGATTTGAACTACAATATCATTCAGGCCCCAAAATTCAAGGAATACCTTTACTTTTTTACTTTTCCAACAAAAGTTCATCCTTTTGCAGCACCTTTTATGGCTAATTTTTTGGAAGACTTAGATCTGAATAAAATGAAAAGTGCAGCACGACTTTTTGAGGGTAAAAAAGATTTTTATTCCTATGCATTTCGACCTACACCAACAACCCAAACTCAAGGTGAAATTTTGCACTGCGAAATTGTTCAGAATGCTTATTTTCAAGCAAGTTTTTTCCCTGAACATGTGCATGTCTTAAAAGTGGTAGGTAAAGGTTTTAAGCGTAACCAAATAAGATTAATGATGGGCATGTTGGTGGATTTAGGCCGTGAAGAAAAAAGTTTTGATTTCTTTTTGTCAACGCTAAATGGAGAAAATCGAATCAAACTCGAACATATTGCTCCAGCGTCAGGATTGATTTTAAACCACGTAGGAGTGGAGGATTAAGAACAAAAAATCAACACCTATGAACTCCGTGCCTTTACCTCCAAATACTTATTAATTACGTTAACCTGTAACTCTTCAGGTGGTGTTAAAATAGCTTGAATTCCATTTTTTCTCAATATATACAACATTTCTTGTTTTTGTAGCACTAAATCTTCAGCAATGCTTACATCGTAAATTTCATTGGTATTTGAAGGAGTGGATTTACGTAATTTCTCAACTTCATCATTTTCAAAAAACACTAAAATCAATTCATGCTTCTTGTCAATTGCTTTTAAATATAAAAGTTGTCTCTCTAATGAAACTTTATGTTCAAAATTGGTGTATAAAATGAGTAAGCTTCGCTTGGTAATGGTTCTTCTTATAAATGCATACAATATAGCGAAATCGGTCATGGCATAATCAGGCGTGATTTGATATAAATTTTCCATGATTTTTCGCAATTGCGATTTTTGAGAATTTGCCTTGACTAATCTACTTACCCGACTTGAAAATTGTAACATTCCCACTTTGTCTTTTCGCTTTAACGCTATATTGGTTAATGCCAAGCAGGAGTTGATGGAATAATCCAATAGGCTTAAGCCATTAAAAGGCATTTTCATATTTTTACCACCGTCCAAAAGACAATAAATATCTTGAGATTTTTCATCTTGGTATTGATTGACCATTAACTGTCTTTGCTTAGCGGTTGATTTCCAGTTAATTGTTCGCATGTCATCACCAACCACATATTCTTTAATCTGTTCAAATTCTAAGGTGTGCCCTATACGTCTAACACGCTTAAAACCAAATAAGGATTTTATTTTGTGTGAAGCATAAAAGTCCATTTCTTTCATTTGAACAATAGAGGGGTAAACCATCACGTTTTTTTCACATTCAAAGCTAAATCTACTTTCAATTAGCCCTAATTTAGTGGAAGCAAAGCAATGCAATTCACCAAAAATATATTTACCTCTTTTTTTGGGTACTAATTGGTAATTGATTTCTTGGTTTGAGCGAGCTTTTAAAAACAAGTGCTTTGCAAAATCTCTTTTTTGAAATTGTACTGGAATTTCATCGATTACTTTCACTTTAACATCAACATCTGATTTATTTACTATGTTGATTTGAATGTCATTGGCATCTGAATTTGAAAATTTATCAGCCAAGCTTCTTTTTGCCTGTAATTGAACTTTTGAAAATAAGGTAATGAAATCCAGCAAGACTAAAATACCTAAACCAATGAGGTAATACCAGCTTAAAAGATAGAAGAATGGCACAAAGAATCCCATAAGAAATAGTACGGGAAGTCCAAAAATCAAATAGAAAAGCAATGGACTTAAAAAAAGTTGTTTATACAATTTTTTCACTACCTAGGGACTTCAACGGTTTTACTTATTAAATCAATAATGCGCTCAGTGGTTATTCCTTCCATTTCTTTTTCTGGTGAAAGAATAATTCGGTGATTTAAGACTGGTTTTAATCCTCGCTTCACATCTTCGGGGTTAACAAAGTCTCTACCTTCCATAGCAGCAAAAGTTTTAGAAGTGTTCAACAGAGCAATAGAAGCCCTTGGAGAAGCCCCTAATATAAGGTGTGGATGTTTTCTGGTTTCTTGAATTATTTGCGCAATATAAGTAATGATTTTTGGCTCAACTATAATTTGTTGAATAAGCCTTTGGTATTCCTTTAATTTTTCAGGAGTTAAAACCGCTTCAACTGCGGAAGAAAAATCTTGATTTTCATTTTTGTGCTTATTTTCCAATATTTTAATTTCTGCTTCCAAGCTCGGATAGGTCAATTTGATTTTAAACAAAAAACGGTCTAATTGAGCTTCGGGTAGGGCATAAGTACCTTCTTGGTCTATTGGGTTTTGCGTAGCTAAAACCATAAAAGGAGATTCCATTTCAAAAAACTCATTATCAATGCTAATTTGTTGCTCTTCCATAACTTCAAATAAAGAAGATTGAGTCTTTGCAGGCGCACGATTAATTTCATCAATAAGAACTAAATTAGAAAAAATAGGCCCTTTTTTGAAAACAAAATCTTTTTCTGCTTCATTAAAAATGGAAGTCCCTAAAACATCACTTGGCATTAAATCGGGGGTGAATTGAATGCGACTAAAATCAGCTGAAATACACTTTGAAAAAATCTTGGCTGTTTCTGTTTTAGCAATTCCTGGAACCCCTTCAATTAAAACGTGTCCCTTTGAAAGCAAAGCAGCAATAAGCAAATCTATAAATTCTTGTTGACCAATGATTAACTGATTGATTTGATTACGTAATTCGGCTACAGAACTTTCAAGCTCCTTTAAAGGAATTCTACTTTCAAAATCTTCGGTAGAAGCTTCAGTATTTACCTCTTTATTCTTTTCTTCCTTACTTTCAACATTCTCTTCTTTAGGGCTATTTGAAGTGTCTTTATTCGAAGGCTGAACGCTTGGAGAAGGATTATTTTCTAGGTCTTTATTTTTGTTATCGTTTTCCATTACATGTATTTTTTTACAATTCTAATCACTTTTTTTAAGTCTCTTTGTTCAATTTCAAGCTTATTGCTAATTTTTTTGATTTGTTTCAAATCATTTTGTACGTCTTCCACATCCATTTCTTTTTTCTGAGCAATTACCTGTAGCTCTTCATTACTTGGATTTTTACTTACTCCAAATTCTAGGAACCACTTTTTTTGTAATTGTTGAGTTTTCATATGTACAAATTCCTCATTACTTTGCTTTTTCTGAAAAACATCTGAAATAGTTCTTATAAATTCAACTGATTTATTAGGATAAGGTTTTACTACCGGAATAGCTTTTTGTTTTCGTTTAGCCATAAAAATAAGCATAAGTAAAACACCTATTAATAGACTATAGAACATCCACTTTAAAGCTCTATCTTTTAATATAAATTGAAGCGGGGAAGTAACAACTTGTTTGCCAGACTTAAAATAGGCATCTAAGTATAGATTTTCTTTGTTATTAAAAAGAGCAAATATTTCCTCTACATAAGCATGATGAGACCTTCGTAAAAAGTAAAAATTACCAAAACTTTCAGGATGTGAGTGTAAAAATATTTCTCCGTCACCTTCTTTGATTCGTAGTAGGTTTGGGTAAGACGCTTGATCCTCTTTCAAAGGCGAAACATAACCCAAAGTATCTGCTGTAATACTATCTAAGCGAATAAAATATTGCTGTGTGATGTATTTTCCAGAAGGAAATTCTTTTTCAGAAATACTGGTGAGTTTTGAATCAAAATAATTTTGTCCTAAATTATTGGTGAAATTCCTTGTAGAAAATTTATAATCATTGGTTAGCGCAGCAGAAAAATAATTATTGGAAATAAAAAGCTGATTTCCTTCTTTTACCCAATCTTTCAATTTTTCCCATCCAACTTTAGAGATGGAAGAACTTTGATTGATAAATATCAATGTTCCATTTTCAATTTCATTATTTACAAATGATTCATAAATACTTTTGTCTATGTAGGAAATATTTTCAAAAGTGGAGTTTTCTACGGCTTCATTAAAGGCTTTACTTCCTAAGGTGCTAGTTGATTCAAAAGTATAATCTGGTCTAAAATCTAATGGCTCTGGACTAGTTACTTCAAAGTAGACCAATACAGCAATGGTCAAAATAAGAAACCCAATAATTATTTTTTCTCTCTTTCCCATGCTATTTTTTCAATTGATATTGAAGTTGCTGTAATGATTTCTCGTATTTTGCATAAACTTCTTGATTGACTCTAAAATTGCCATACCAAGCATATTCATAAAAGTAGGTAAGTTGCCTAAAATGATTTAAAAACAAACTTGAGCTTAATTCATAAAAATAATCGCTATTGGTTTTATCAGCTTCAAACTGAATAAAATTTAATCTGTCCAAATCGTTCAAAATTTCTATGTATTGGTAGCGAATTAATAGTTGATAATCCTTATTTTTTCTAGCTTTATCAATCAAGTCTTCAATAGTAGATTTCCGTTCATCTGGGCGAAGATTATGCAGTAAAACATCACTAGATTCTTGTGTGCTTTTTATGGGTTTACGAAGTGGATTGTTTTTAATAAATAAATAAATTAGAAGTCCTATTACTAACCCAATAACCAAGTAGGGAAGAAGGTCAATAAAAATGTTCCACCAAGTAGGTCTATTCATTCCAAATATGGCATCTAAAAACTTAGTAAAAAAACGACCAACCCAATTCCAAAATTGATCCCAAAGCGATTCAGGAACATCAAGGTTTTCTTGATATTTATAAATGTTTTCATCTTTTAAGCGTTTGATGGTAGCCTCATCAAAAACAGGGATTTCTTCTTGCTGATAGTGAGCAAGTTGTAAAGAATTTAGAATAATATGAGATAAAATATTACTCATTAAAAATCGCCTATTTGATCAATTTCATCCAAATCTGATTCTCCGTACTTTTGTTCATTCAGATTAAAATATATAATCGCTGAAAGCAATATTGATAAGACATTAAAAACATATTGAAAAAACATACCAATACTTGAAAATAAGGCAATAATTATTTTATCAAAAGTTGAATAATTTACCATTTCTGTATTGGTTAATTCTGCAATTGCCATGTATATTTCGGCTGGAATAGTCAAAATTATGCTGATTAAAAGGACTATGAGTCCAAAAACAATAATTGCTCCAAAAGTAACCCACCAATTGTCTTTTATAAGCCTGAAACATTCATTTATTATTTCACCTGTAGTCATGTCTTTAAAAACTAAAAGGGGTAAAGCAATGGAAAAAACAACAAAAAAATAAATCCCTGGAATTACACATAAAAAAGCTCCAATAACAATTATTAAGCCAATCAATATAGATAAACCTATTGCGTTAGAGAATTGCGATTTAATCACTTTTGAAATAAAATCATTTGAAAAGCTACCCTTTTCATGGTAGGATTTTACTGCACCTAAAATAGCTAACTCCATAACCACAAACAGTACAATGCTTAAAAGAGCAATAATTAAATTTATAATAATAAGACTAAAATCTAAATCTTGTTGATTTATTTGATTGATGCTTGTAGGATTTGAAATATCAAAATCAAAACTGCTAGTTGTATTATATTCTACGTAAAATGTTAATAGTAATATCGGGGCAAGAAAGGGAATAATGAATTTTAAAAACACTTGCCAAAGCTCTACATAATAGAATTTCGCAAAATTAAAAGTGTCAGAAATTAATTCACCAAATTCTCGTGTTTTATCAAACTTAAATTTATTGTCTTGCATTTTTTTGTTGTTTAGAGTTAAGTTGAAGCGGTAAAAATAGGTAGTAATATAAAATTAAACTAAGTGATCCACTAATAATAAATATAGCTATGAGGTCAGGCATATACGTCATCCTTGTAACAAAGCCTTCCAAAAATCCAGCTACAATAAAGAATGGTACAGTACTAATTACAATCTTAAGTGCATCTTTAGCACGAAGTGTGAAAGACTTTATTCGCGTGTAAGTACCAGGAAATATAATTCCTTTTGCCAACACTAATCCAGCGGCAATACAAATAATGATAACGGAAATTTCAATTGTTCCGTGAATCCAAATCGTTCTGACCGACTCCCAGAGCAGGTCTTTTTCGTAAAAAAAATATTGAAATGAACCTAGCATAATACCATTTTGTAGGGCAATAAAAATCGTTCCAACACCAAATAAAATACCAGCAGCAAACGAAAGTAAACCTACGCGAATATTGTTGATGGTAATGCCTAAAAACATATCAACTGAATTAGCCTCCTTATAGACCGCCATAGGGTCACCTTTTTCAATATTATTCAAGGTCATATTCACATAATCATCACCTAAAATTAAGCGCACAAAATTAACGTCTTGTGAAGCAGAATATGCTCCTATAATGCTAAAGCCTAAAAACAAGGCAAACGCAATAGCAAGCTCTTTAAAATAAGAACGAAACATTTTAGGAAATCCTTTGGTATAAAAGGCTACTAATTGATTTTTGGTGGTTCTTTTATTTTCATTTATTTTTCGATGAGCCCTTGCCGTCAATGTATTTAAGTAATTCACTATATCACTTTGAGGATAAAAAGTTTGCGCATAACTTAAATCCTCCGAAATACTAATGTAATAAGTGGTCAGCTCTCTTGGACTTAAATAGTTTTTCTTCGAAAGAAAATTTTCAAATTCAGTCCATTTATGCTTATTTTGCTGAACAAATGAAGCCTCACGCATAAGATCAAAAATATAGCTTCAAATATAAATGAATTTATGAATAATTTTAGCATAGAAATCAGTCAAAATGTAAAAATTGCCCAAAAACCTGCTTATTTAACAGATCGTATTTTCGCCTATTTAGTCGACTTACTCATCATCGGGATTTATGTTTTTATTGTTGTATTAATCACTTTTGGAGTTGCTTCAGATACTTTTGCTTTAAGTTTATTAACTGTATTATTGTTACCTGTTTTGCTCTACCACCTGTTATTTGAAATTTTTAATAATGGACAAAGTCCTGGTAAAAATGCTCTACAAATCAGGGTCATTAAGGAAGACGGTACTGCGCCAAGTTTAGGAGATTACCTCATGCGTTGGATTTTACGTTTAATTGAAATTTCTGCCTTATCAGGAGTAATCGCATTAATTGCAATTATTATTTCAGATAGAAATCAACGCTTAGGAGATTTAGCAGCTAAAACCATTGTGGTTTCTGAGAAAAAACCAAAAGGCTTAGCATTAAATTTCACTTATTCAGAAAATTACCAACCTGAATTTGATCAAGTGGTTTTGTTTACCGATCAAGATATCCAGCGTATTCGAAATATTTATTTCAACGCAAAAAAAACAAACAACGCAAATACACTTGAACAATTAAAACTTAAGATCATGGGAAAACTCAGGCTGGAAACTAAACTTAGAGCTAATCAATTTATTTTACAGATTTTAAAAGATTACAATTTTATTACTAAAAACCAATAACTTGGACTTTATACTTGTATTAGATATTCTTGGGGTTGTAGCTTTTTCCATTTCTGGAGCTTTAGCTGGAATGCGGAAAAAATTAGATCCTTTTGGAATTGTAATTATAGCTTTTGTTACTTCTGTAGGAGGGGGTACCCTTAGAGATGTACTTTTACAAACTGATGTCGGCTGGCTTAACAATATGCTCTATGTTTATACTATTTTACTATTTGCCTTGATAGCAATCATCTTCAAAGAACGCTTAAACTTTTTCAGAAAATCACTTTTTTTATTTGATACGCTGGGGATTGGCTTATACACTGTGGTAGGTGTAGAAAAAGCACTTTCAGCCGATTTACACCCTATTATTTGTATTGCATTTGGCACCATGAGTGCGTGCTTTGGTGGGGTGATAAGAGATATTTTATGCAACGAAATTCCTATTATTTTTCGACAAGAAATTTATGCTACAGCTTGTATTATGGGAGGTGTTTTTTATTTTGCTTTAAATTATTTCAATGCACCAGACAGTATTATATTTGTTGTTTCATTTGTTGTTGTCGTGGCTATTCGCTTACTTGCAGTAGTTTTCAAAATAAGTTTACCAGATATCTATAAATCAAATAAAAACTAATGAAAAATTCTACGTTTCTATGCTTAGCACTTCTCAGCCTATCTTTTGCTATATCTCAATCTGAACATCAAACAACCTACGCAAGTTTAGAACAAGAAGAAAGTTCAGATAAAGACAATTGGCGCGCTTTTTATTTTCAGGTGTCACCGCTAGGCTTTACTGATATGAGCATTTTTAGACCTACCGTTCCAGTAGATGATGTTGTCAATTTTCGTGATAATGTAGGGGCGGGTTATGCTTATGAATTGAATGCTGGGTTTTATGTAAATTCCTTTTTTGGTATAGGATTTTCCTATTCAAATTCAAGTTTTTCAGATAGCTTTGATCGTTTTGGAGAGCTTTTCTATAAAAACGAGTTAAATATCAATAGCTACAGCATCAACGTGAACAACTTGGTTAAAGGCTTCAGAGACCAAGATTTATTTTATTTTAGTTATGGGGTTACTTACTTCGACATGCAGCAAGAATTTGCAACACTTTTTCAAAATTATGAACGCCGCGCCTCTGGAAATGGGTTTGGTTTAAGAACCGAAATAGGGTATCAGTACCATTTAACAGACCAACTCTTTCTTAACTTATCCTCCAATTTTATTTTAGGATCGCTTACTTCGGTAAGAAGTTATACACCCGAAAACAGCTACCGACTAAATGAGTTAGAAGAAGACCAAACCTCCTTAATGCAAATTAACTTTTTAGTGGGGCTAACTTATTATCTTCCATTTCAAGCCAATTAAATCCTTCATAATGGGGGCGTTCCCTTTGTTTTTGTACCAGCAAACAAAGGTCGGGTTGTCCGTTACAAATCCGCAGCTTTAGGTGGAGGTTTTAAAGCCAAAATAAGCTTAAGATTTGAAATAAAAAATTGGGCTTAACCCCATTTAAAGAGCTTCCTGCCGGTCGCTTTTAAATGGGTAAAAACCTAAGCACCTAAAGCTTTACGGGTTTTTCACTTCCATCCCTAACGCAATAGTATTACCGTTTATCAATTGAAATTACCGCAATAAAACGCCCTTTTTTCATTTGTTTTTCATTTCAAAAAGAAACCATGACTAGAGCTATGCTTGATTTTTCAAATTCACCTAAAGAAATAAAACTATCAAGTTCTTTTACAGTAATTTCAAATAATACCTGGTATAAGTGAATCAATAAAAATCCTTGAATAAGAAGCTAAATTGAAAAAAGATGATTGTAAAAGTGCATTACAGACACAAAGAAAATTATTTATCAGCAGTTAATATAGCTTTTTCCTTGAATTGAGCGTCATAGAGTTTTTTGTAACCACCAGTAGGTTTTTTAATCAACTCTTTATGTGTACCAGTTTCAATAATTTTACCGTCCTCCATCACAACGATTTGATCGGCATTTTTAATGGTTGCTAATCGGTGCGCAATGATTATTGAAGTTCTACCTTTCGTAATTTTCTCTGTAGCTTGTTGAATTAAGAGTTCGCTGTAGGTGTCAATAGACGAAGTAGCTTCATCTAAAACCAAAATACTAGGTTGACTTACATAAGCCCGTAAAAATGAAATTAATTGTCGTTGTCCAGAGGATAACATGGCTCCACGTTCTTTTACATTATAATGATATCCCATAGGTAAACTTGAAATAAAATCGTGAACGCCAATTTCTTTTGCAGCTTCAATAACCTCTTGCTCTGTGATTTCTTTTTTATTCAAGGTAATATTATTCAGAATGGTATCGGCAAACAAGAAAACATCTTGTAAGACCACAGCAATTGAATTACGTAAAGAAATTAAATCGTATTTCTTAATATCAACATCATCTACAAAAATATGTCCCGAATTAATTTCGTAAAATCTACCTAATAGATTGATTATGGTACTTTTTCCTGCACCAGTAGCACCAACAATAGCAATGGTTTCGCCTGCATTAATTTTTAAATTAATTCCCTTAATTACTTCTTCATCAGGTTTATAGCCAAATCTTACATTAGAAAAATGAATATTCCCTTTTAGGTTTTCAGCAATTATCTCTCCATTATTTTGTATGCTCGATTGGGTATCTAAAATGCCAAAAACCCGATTAGCAGCTACCATTCCCATTTGTAAGGAATTAAATTTATCTGCAATTTGTCTAAGCGGTCTAAACAATTGTTGAGAAAGTTCAATAAACATCACAATAATTCCAATGGAAAGCACATCATCTGAAACTAACCTCAATCCTCCATACCAAATAATTAAACCAATGGTTACAGAAGTCAACATTTCAACAAAAGCAAAATAAATGGAATTATACCATACTGTTTTGATCCATGCTTGTTTGTGTTCTTCATTGATTTGGGTAAAATTTTCTTGCTCAACTTTTTCACGATTAAACACCTGTACAATTTTCATTCCTGTGATGCGCTCTTGAACAAAAGTATTTAAATCAGCAACTCGCGTTCTAACAATCTCAAAGGCAGCCTTCATCTTACGCTGAAAAAGGCGTGTAGCATAAATAATGATAGGAAATACAATCAATACAATTAAAGTAAGTTCCCAGCTTTTCCAAAACATAAAAATTAAAATAGCAAGCATTTTTAACACATCGCTTACAATCATGAAAAGCCCTTGACTAAATATACTAGCAATTGTTTCAATATCGCTTACAGCTCTAGTTACAAGCCTTCCCACTGCAGAATTATCAAAATATTGCTTTTTAAAATTCATCATGTGTTCAAATAGTTGAACACGCAAATCACGAACCACTTCTTGTCCTAGCCAATTTGCAAAAAAGATAAAGCTTAATTGAAAAACAACTTCAGCAATTAAAGCTGCTAACATTAAACTCACAAAAAATACCAGTTCTTCACTGTCTTGAGGAACAATTGCTAAATCTATAGTCCATTGAAGTAATTGCGGTCTAATTACCCCAACAACAGACAGCAATATAGCAGCAAATGCTACGAATATAAAGGTAGCTTTGTAAGGCTTAGTGTACTTTAAAAGCCTTTTAAAAAGCCCATAATCAAATGCATTTCCAGTTTTTGAAGCCATTACTGCTGAATTATTTGTTGAGGATATCCTATTTCTACCAAAAACAAACCTTTTGCGGGAACAGAGGTGCCTGCATTGCTTCTATTTTTACTTTCAATAATTTCTTTAAAGTCAGAAAGACTTGTTTTACCATGTCCTACGTCAATCATAGTGCCAACAATAGCACGCACCATATTGCGTAAAAAACGGTTAGCTTTTATTTCAAAAGTGATCAAATTATTCTCTTTTTTCCAATGGGCATTCATGATTTTACAATTGTACGTATAAACTTGAGTTTTTACCTTGGAAAATGATTTAAAATTTTCATAACGACATAAAATTTCACAGGCCTCATTCATTCGCTCTATTGCTAAATTTTTGATGACGTAATGAGAAAAATCTAAGCTAAAAGGATCTTTCTCTTGGTGAATTTGATAAATATATTTTCGATAAGTAGCATCAAAACGTGCATGTGCTTCCAAATTAACAGGCTGAATATGATGAATAACAATGTCTTTAGGAAGGAGGTTATTCAATTTAAATACCAATTGGTCTTTGGACATAGGTAGTTGGTTTACGTCAAAATGTGCCCAATAATTTTTAGCGTGAACTCCTGTGTCAGTCCGCCCGCAACCAACAATTTCAATTTTTTTTTGAAAGGCGACCTGCATAGCAGATTCAATCTTTTCTTGCACGGAAATTTGATCAGGTTGAATTTGCCAACCATGATAATTTGTACCTTTATAAGATAATTGAATAAAATACCTCAAACCTGATTTTTTTCAATTGCAAATTTAAGCTTTCACCAGAAAAATTTAAGCTAAAAGCAAATTTTACTTAGATTTAAATAAAATGTGTGTATGTTTTTCCCCGATTGTTCTAAAACACCAGTTATATTTTAAAGTATTCTCTAAATTTTTTAGCTGTATTTCTAATTAAAGGAGAAACCCAATTCCTTGTAACTAAATTAAAAATAGTTATACAAATCAGATTTTCAATGCGTAATATTTAAATAAATCTTGTTAATTTATGAATTTTGCATTTAATCTC
>PXFS01000096.1 GCA_003564185.1 Flavobacteriaceae bacterium | reverse complement strand
TTTTTATATTTTATGTTAAAAAAATAGTCAACTCGCTTTTACTTCGATAATTTGCTGTAGTGATGTAGTGTAGGCTTGTGATAAATGCTCCTGTCTCATTTTCCAGGTTTTTTTTAAATCTTGTGCGGCAAACTTAATTTTATAGCGTCCTACCTTTTTATTGAGTTCATCAATTTTTTTCATTAATTGATGATGTTTTGGGTTCTCTTCAGTAAAAAATGCAAGCTGACGTGTGTCTTCTGGAATAAGCCCCATAACCATAACGCCTGCTTTTTTATAGGCATAGCCTTTTTTGTAAATTTTCTTTAAGCCTTGAACAGCATGTTTCATTAAATCTATGCTTGAATTGGTAGGGTGGGGGAGTTTAACTGAAATTCCTCTACCATATTGTGGTTGATTAGCTTGAAACTTATTAGTCTTTAAAAATACATAAATTAAATTGCAGTAACTTTTTTGTTTTCGCATTTTTTCTCCACAACTTACAGCAAAGCTACTTATACGTTCTTTGATATAATGATAGTCTTCATATTGGTAATCAAATGAGCGCGTGGTAGCAATAGCTTTTTTATTGGCTACTTCTTCTAAGTCTAATGTGGGCTTTCCTTCTAGTTCTTTCTTTAGGCGTAAACCAACAACACTCATTTGCTTTCTCACCCAATAATCGTTGAGTTGTGTAAAGTCATAGGCCGTCAAAATTTGTTGCTTTTGTAATCGGATGCTGTGTTGACGACCAATTCCCCATACATCTTCAATTTTGAGCCATTTTAAGGCTTTTAGACGCTGTTTTTCTGTATGCATAATATATATTCCATGTGTATGTTCAGGAAACTTTTTGGCAATACGATTGGCTACTTTAGCTAAAGCTTTTGTTGGGGCAATACCTATAGAAATAGGAATACCCGTACCTTGTTCAACTTGTTTTTTCATTTTTTGCGCATGTTGATGTAAATCAAAAAAGCGTTCAAATCCTGTAAACTTTAAAAATGATTCATCAATGCTGTAGATTTCAATTTCTGGGGTAAATTCACTTAATAAATTCATTACTCGTGCACTCATATCACCATACAAAGCATAGTTAGAAGAAAACACATGAACATTATTAGCTTGAAACATTTTTTGAAATTTAAAAGCGGGAGCGCCCATTGGTATTCCTAAGGCTTTAGCTTCATTACTCCGTGCTATAACACAACCGTCATTGTTGGATAAAATGCAAATAGGTTGATGCTGTAAACTGGGGTTAAAAACCCGTTCACAAGAAGCATAAAAATTATTGCAATCTACTAACGCAAACATTCTTACTCTACTTTTTTAATGACTGTAGTTACAATTCCCCAGATTAAAAACTCTTGATCTTCATTGACTTCAATAGGCTTGTATTTTTGATTTTCAGCTATTAGAAATATGGTGTTATTACTTACTTTAATTCGCTTTACAGTAAATTCACCATCAATAAAACAGACTGCAATTTTACCATTTTCAGGTGTTAAGCTCTTGTCAATAATCAATAAATCTCCATCGTTAAGCCCTGCATCAATCATGCTATCACCACGCACTCTACCATAAAATGTAGTACTAGGATGCTTGACAAATTCTTTGTTTAAGTCAATACTCAAGTCTAAGAAGTCGTCTGCTGGACTAGGAAAGCCAGCACTAATTCCTTGCTCAACAAAAGGCAAATGCATAGTAGAGATACTTTTTGGACGAAATAACTCCAAGCCCACCGACGCTTGTAATGGTAACGATTTCATATTTCTTTTTAAGCAAAAATAGGAAATATTCCTTTTTAATGGAATAAATCCAATATAATTAACACTTGTTGAATTTGAATATAGATTCTAGTTATCTTTGAAATTATTTTTTAGGTTTGACTGAGTATACCAGTAATCATTTGTAACAACTGTGAAAGAAAATAGTTTGCTTCAACACTTGGGGAATGATTTTTTCTTTATATAGATTATAAAATGAATGAAATACAATGCTAGGCTTAACTTTCTTACTTCAGCTAAATTAAAGTTCTCTGTTTTATTTTATGTAACTATAAAGCAAAAACAGTATAAAATCTTATTTTTACCTTTTTAAAATATAGTGTAGGTTGAAAGAATTTAAACAAAAAGTAATCTATTTAGTGTTCATAGTAACACTAATTGCATTAGTTTTAAATACATTTAGCATAATTTACTTAGCTTTTGCAGGTTTATTATTGGCTATATTTTTTCATGGATTGGCCTCTAGAATAGAGCGCTTAATAAAGATGCATCGCTTAGTTTCATTAGGGATTTCTATAGTGTTGGTTAACTTAATAGTTATAGGAGCTTCTCTACTAGTTGGAGCTACCTTAAGTGAACAATACGTACGTTTTGAACAAATTTTACCTAATACACTTCGAAATTTGCAAGATTATGCTGAAGGCTATGCATTTGCAGAAGAAGCTTTAAAAGATACCATTGCTTTGGTTGGTGATACCAGCAAACTGGCTTCAAGAATTGGCTATTTCTTTCAATACACTTTTGGTTTTTTTGGGGATCTTTATGCACTTACTTTTTTTGCCGTATTCTTCATAGCTACACCAATTGATTACGTAAAAGGAATTGTGTTATTAACACCAAAAGAACACGAACAAAAAGCAGAACAAATTCTTAGAAAGATAGGGTCTGATTTAAGAGTTTGGCTAAAGGCTCAACTCATATTAATGTTTTTTATTTTTGTAACTACGGCAATAGGCTTGTTAATTATTGGAGTAGAACTTTGGTTGATATTAGAACTCATTGCTGGTTTACTTTGCTTTATTCCTAATATAGGTCCAACGGTAGCGCTTATTCCAGCTTTACTAGTAGGTTTATTAGATGGAGTTAAAATGACATTATTGATCCTAACCGTATACATGCTGGTGCAATTGATAGAGACAGGCTTTGTAGGTCCTTATGTAAGAAAGAGAATGTTGTCTATACCGCCTGCTTTGCTTTTATTTTTTCAGTTTGTCTTAGGTGGACTAACTGGCGCATGGGGACTTCTTTTAGCTACTCCATTATTGGTGGTGCTAATGATTTTATTTGGAAAATTATATGTGAAAGATTATTTGAAAAAGAAAATACGTTGAGCTATCAGATAGCTTATATGTTAATTTAGATGTTAAATTAAAATTTAATTATGCTTTCTAAGAAAACGAAATATGCAATAAATGCACTGGTCTATTTAGCTCAACGAAAAACCAATGAACCGGTACAAATAGCTATGATTTCAAAGGCTCAAAATATTCCTCAAAAGTTTTTAGAAAGTATACTCTTAGACCTTAAAAAAGCAGCTATTCTTTCAAGTAAACGCGGTAAAAATGGAGGGTATTACCTGCTTAAAAATCCATCAGATATCAACCTTGCAGAAATCATGCGTTTATTTGACGGAGCTATTGCTTTTTTACCATGTGTCACTCATAAATATTACGAACGCTGTGAAGAGTGTAAAAATGAGGAGACCTGTGGCATTAGGGATGTTTTCTTAGAGGTAAGAAATACCACAGTTGAACTCCTTAAAAAAGCTACTTTAAGAGAAATAACAACTCGAGAGAACTTACTTGACCCCAATTATTCCCCCGATTAACATAATGTACAACAACATAATTTCCAGTAAAATAGCTTTTTTATAGTCGCCTTATTTAGTTAGCTGTAATTAAGTATTTCACTAGCTCACCTTTAGAATTTTGTTCCCAAAGCATAGGACAACTACCATTTTTGATTTGGTTGGCTACTTCCTGTTGAATACTTTCAAAATCTTTTGATTTGATCTGCTTAAAATTGGGCTCTACCATCCAATCTTGTCTTTTAGGAATGAAGTATTGACTGTCTTTAGATAGTCTAGAAAATCCTTCAAACGCTAACCAGTAACCACTTACTGCATTAAGATTAATATAATCTGGTAATGAGACTTTTTGTTTGAGTGGTAAAAATAATTGAGCTAGAAAGCATAAATTTTGTTCCAGCTTTTCTTGTTCAATTTGATAAAGGTTTAAAAGCTGCTTACCTTCCTTCGAAAAAAGTATTGGAAATTGATGTTTATGTAATTTATCCAATTTTTTGTACAAAAAATCTTTTCTTTTAGGCCCCATAAAGCATTTCAGAATATCTTCACTATAGTTTGGGTCAACTATGTAAAATTTATAGACTAGTTCAATGTGTTTATATGTTTGATTTTTAATGTCCTCAACCAAAAAATCAATTTCCCCTAAAGTTTGCTTATTCATATTAATTAGTTGCTTACTGAAGGCAACCAAATTGAAGTTTTCTTGCATTTCAATACCTGATTTTAAAAATATTTCCATGCGTTTACCAATATATAATAGTGGTTTCAGTTCATCTTGCAGTTCACCTGTTATTGTTGGCAGATGAAATTTTTTGATATCAAAATTAGCATATAGACTCAACTTCTGATTCTTTAAAAGAGCTGCAGTTGAAAAAAATCCTCTCAATTGTCTTTCAATATCTTGCTTATTCAATGTAATTATGTGTTTAATTCTAAAGCTATTTCAATCATTTGACTAAAGCTGGTTTCTCTTTCTTCTGCAGAAGTTGCTTCACCAGTAACTAACGAATCAGAAATAGTTAAAATACTTAAAGCTTTAGCGCCTAATTTTGCGCAGGTTGAATATAAACCAGCAGCTTCCATTTCTACACAAAGAACATTATACGCAGCCCAAAGTTTCCACTCTTCAGGTTGATCTGTATAAAAAGCATCAGAAGAAAGTATATTTCCTGCTTTTACTTTTATTCCTTTTTTTTCTGCAATATGAATAGCTTTTTTAAATAAATCAAAATCTGCCGTTGGAGCAAAGTACCCTCCATTAAACCTTGATTTGTTAATGGCTGAGTCAGTTGAAGCTGCCATACCAATAATCACATCCCTTACTTCAATGTTTTTTTGTAGAGAACCAGCACTTCCGACTCTAATAAGGTTTTTAACACCAAATTCTTTAATTAATTCATGTGCATAAATATTCATTGAAGGAATACCCATGCCCGAACCTTGTACAGATATTTTTTTACCTTGATATAAGCCGGTAAAGCCCAGCATCCCTCTAACATTGTTATAACAAACGGGATTTTCTAAAAAATTTTCTGCAATCCATTTAGCCCGTAATGGGTCACCTGGAAGTAAAATAGTTTTGGCTATATCTCCTTTTTTTGCGTTGATATGAATACTCATTTTTTTATTTTTAATAATCAGTTGTTGAGGTTTGTCCCTTAATTATGCTTACTCCAGAAGAGGTGCCTATTCGTGAAACCCCTAAATCAATATATTTTTGAGCTGTAGCCAAATCCCTTATTCCACCAGAAGCTTTTATTTTCATATTTGCTGAAATGACTGATTTCATTAACTTAACTGCTTTTATGCTTGCTCCACCTTTACCAAAACCCGTTGATGTTTTTATAAAATTTGCACCTGATTTTTCTGCAATTTTACTTGCTTTTATAATTTCTTCATCAGTTAAATGAGCAGTTTCTAAAATTACTTTCAGAACTTTATTTTTGCTCACTGCCCTTATCGATTTAATATCTTCTTCAACTCCGTTCCAATCTTCATTTTTAATAAAATTTTGATTCACCACCATATCTATTTCATCAGCTCCTTGTAAAACTGCTTGTTGTGCTTCATAAACTTTAACTTTAGAAAGATTGTAACCTAAAGGAAATCCAATTACAGTACAAACTTTTATTGTTTGATGCTCTTGAAGTAATTGATTAGCTAAAGTAACATAAATTGGAGGAATGCATACACAAGCAAAATTATATTCAATGGCTTCGTGAATTAATTTTAGGATATCATGTTGACTTGCAGAAGGTTTAAGTAAAGTGTGATCAATATAGGGGGCTATAGATTTCATGATTAAATTTTATTTCAAGCGAATATATTCAAATTTCAGCCTCAATAAATTGATATATCTCAAATTTAGCTTAAATTTTATTTCTATTTTGAGTCGATTAAGACTATTTAAAATTATATTTGTTAAAATTCAAAAACTCAACAAATGAAAAATAAATTACTTCTGTTACTACTTAGTCTACTATTATTCTCCTGCGGCGCTTCTAAACAAATAAAGGAAGGCGAAAATAGCTTTTCAGGCAATTGGAAATTACTAAGCGTTGATTATCCAGATTCTAGTGGATTTTTTGATGTAACTCTTTTTGAAGTTGCTTCTGCAAATTGTTTTGAAGGTTCAGAATGGAATTTTGTTGCTAACAACAATCGGGGCTCGGTTCAAATTTTAGATAACGAATGTAATATTCCAGAACAAAATATTGTTTGGTCTTTAGATGATAGCTCTCGACCTTATTATGACCTAGATGTTTTGATTAAAATGGCGAGTGATGAAAAAGCTAGTCGTCAAAAAAGAGGCTCAAGGATGCAATTAAAGCAGATTTTAGAAAATACAATGGTTTGGGACTTAAATGTGGATTTTCAAGGAAAACCTATGATTGTAGAGCTTAACTTTGTGAGAATATAACTTATTATTAAAATTTGTAAATATTTAAAAATGAAAAATTGTACATTTAAACTTATTTTTGGAATTGCCCTTAGCATTAGTCTAATAGGATGTGATGCAATGAAAAACACCAACAATACTCAACGTGGTGCAGCAATAGGTGTTGCTGGTGGTGCAATTTTAGGCGGTATTTTAGGAAATAATGTAGGCAGCGGAAACAATACAGCACTTGGAGCTGTAATTGGTGGCGTTGTAGGCGGGGCTTCAGGAGCTTATATAGGTAATAGAATGGACGAACAAGCAAAGCGTATAGAAGAAGAAATTCCAGGAGCTGAAGTTGTTCGTGTTGGTGAAGGAATAGCAGTTACCTTTGATGAAAACTCTGGAGTTTATTTTGATACCAACCAAGATGCTTTGAATAAAGACTCAAAGAAATCACTTGATAAGCTAATTAAAATATTATTGGAATATCCCAAAACTGATATTGTTATTGAAGGGCATACAGATAGTGTAGGTAATGCAAATTACAATATGGATTTATCTAGACGAAGAGCATCTTCTGTAGTTGATTACTTAATTAAAAATGAGGAGTCTAGTAAGCGTTTAACCATGAAATATTTTGGTGAAGAACAACCAAAATACGATAATTCAACAGCTGAAGGTAGAGCTAAAAATAGAAGGGTAGAGTTAGCTATAGTTGCAAACGAGGAATTTAAAAAAGAAGCAGAAGAACAAACCACAGAAAATTAATTACTATTGAATAAAAACTGAATTGTAGTAATTATTCTTTTTACAAATAAAACTCCACATCATTTTTTTTGGTGTGGAGTTTTTTTTTTGAATGATAGGAACAGTTAAAAAATAAACAGTATTATCTCACCAAATCCATACAACTTCAAATGCAAAACTATATTTTTGCGGCATGGGAAGAAAAAATAGACGTGTAAAAACCTTTAAAGAAGTTGAGGTAATTGATACAGGAAACAAAGGTAAAGCTGTTGCTAAAACCGAGGAAGGTCAAGTAATCTTTGTAGATCAGGCAGTTCCTGGCGATGTGGTAGATGTAACCACCTACAAAAAGCGAAAATCATTTTTTCAAGCACGCGTAGATCATTTTCATTCGTATTCAGAACGTAGAACCGAACCTGTTTGCATTCATTTTGGTACTTGCGGAGGATGTAAATGGCAAAACATGAAATACGAAGACCAACTGTATTTCAAAGAGAAAGAAGTGATTCAAAATCTGCAACGCATCGGGAAACTCGACTTACCTGAAAACTACCAAATTTTAGGCAGTGAAAATCAGTATTTCTACCGCAATAAAATGGAATTTTCCTTTAGTAATCAACGTTGGTTAACCAAAGAGGAAATTGATCAAAAAGACGAAATTGAAAATAAAACGGCATTAGGATTTCATATTCCAGGCATGTGGGACAAGATTCTCAACCTAAAAGAATGTCATTTGCAAGCTGAACCTAGTAACAGCATTCGAAATGCAGTAAAAAGATTTGCTGATCAACATGAGATGGAATTTTTTAACCCTCGTGACCAAGAAGGTTTCTTAAGAACTTTACTGATTAGAACATCTTCAACGGGAGAAATTATGGTCTTAATTCAGTTTTTTAAAGAAGATGAAAATCAGCGTAAGTTGCTATTAGATTTTATCAAGGAGAAATTCCCAGAAGTTACTTCATTGCAGTATGTAATTAATTCAAAAGCCAACGATACCATTTATGATCAGGAGGTAATTTGTTATCAGGGTAAAGACCATATTATGGAAGAAATGGAAGGTTTGTACTTTAAAATCAATGCCAAATCCTTCTACCAGACCAATTCGGATCAAGCTTATGAGCTTTATAAAATTACACGCGATTTTGCCCAACTTACAGGCGAAGAATTAGTGTATGATTTATATACTGGAACGGGAACAATTGCGCAGTTTGTCGCTAAAAAAGCAAAAAAAGTGATAGGTATTGAAGCAGTTCCTGAAGCTATTGAAGATGCTAAAGAAAACGCTAAACGTAATCAAATAGAAAATACCGAGTTTTTTGCAGGCGACATGAAACACATGTTTACATCAGAATTTATTGCCAAGCATGGAACGCCAGAGGTAATAATTACCGATCCGCCAAGAGATGGAATGCACAAAGATGTTGTTGCTCAAATTCTTTCTATCTTACCCCAGCGAATTGTTTATGTGAGCTGTAATTCGGCTACACAAGCCCGAGATTTAGCTTTAATGAAAGAGCATTACCAAATTGAAAAAGTGCAACCCGTTGATATGTTTCCACAAACGCATCACGTAGAAAATGTAGTATCTTTGAAGCGCAAATAAATCAGTTGAATGAAAATAAGAAGCATTGCATTAGTTTTAGTTATTGCTTTTGCTTGCCTTTGGGCTTGTGAACGTGATGATATTTGTGGTGAAGAGCAACAAGTGACCCCTAGGTTAGTCATAGAATTTTATGACATTAATGAGCCTGAAGAATTAAAGCCTGTGGTTGATTTAGCTTTCCATGCCGATGGAGATACAGATACACTTTTGGTTCAAGGTGCTACTACAGAAATTGAGTTGCCCTTAAGAACTTCAGCCAATCAAACTAATTATTTTTTGACTGAATTTGCTACTAGTGAAGGTTTTAATACAGATCAATTAAGGTTAGATTACGCGCGCCGAAATGTGTACATGAACAGAGCTTGTGGCTATAAAGTAGAATTTATTGATTTTCAGGCTAGAAGAATAATTGAAGAAGCTCCTAATACAAATTGGATACGAAGTGTATCCGTTCAAGAAACCGTTATAGAAGATGAAGAAGTCGTACACCTATTTATTTTTCATTAGTCTTTTTTATCTCTTTGCTGAACAAGCAAATGCCCAACAAGACACCATATACTATAAGCAGCGTTATGGAGTAATGGTGAATACGGATTTAGTTAAATTAGGTCGTACCGCTTTTGAAGATAATTACAGTGGATTTGAAATAGGTGGCGACTTAAGATTAACAGAAAGAATTTGGCTTTCTGGAGAATTAGGTGCTGATGATCATCTTTTTGATGAAGGGAATTTACTGGTAAACACCACAGGGGCTTATTTCAAAGCAGGTGGTATTTACAACTTTTATACCAATTGGATTGGAATGGATAATTTATTGTTTGGTGGTTTTAGGGTGGGATTTTCAACCTTTTCACATTCCTTAGATGAATTTACAGTAACCGTGAGAGATGGTTTTTTTCCACCTGACGTTAGAACGCCTGGAACAGAATTTGATAACCTGAACGCTACTTGGGTAGAATTTATGGTTGGCGCACGAGTGGAAGTCTTCAAAAACTTTTATTTGGGTCTAAACATGCAACTTAAATTCATGGCTACACAAACTGAAATTGATAATTTTGATAATCTGTTTGTGCCTGGATATAACATCACCAATGATACTTCAAGCTTTGGTTTTGGATTTGGTTATACCATTCATTATCTATTTCCTTTTTATTCCAAAACCATAAAACAAGCAGTGGATAATTAATTATGAAATTTTTCTATTTCATCATACTAAGCTTAAGTGTTTACTGTGGTTTTTCGCAAAGCGAAGTGACCATTTTTGGTGCTTTAAAAGATGAATCTCAAGAAGAAGCAATCCCTTATGCTAATATTGAATTATTTAACGAAAACGAAGAATTAATTGAAGGAACAATATCTGATGAAGAGGGTAAATTTACTTTTGAAGGTTTAATCAAAGGAAGCTATACCCTCAAAATAACTTACCTTGGCTTTAAAGAGCTAACCGAAAATATTCGCGTTGGAGAATTAAGCGAAAACCTAAATTTGGGAACTTTCTTTCTAAAAGACGACGAAGAGAGTCTGGATGAAGTGGTAGTGAAAGCAAATAAAGAAAACATTGCCCGTAACTTAGAAAAGAAAAGTTACGAAATTGACGAAAATCTCAGTCAGTTAGGGGGTTCAACGCTACAAGCAATTTTAAATTTACCAGGGGTTACTACCAATAATCAAGGGGAAATTTTATTACGGGGAAGTAACCGAGTAGCGGTTTTAATTGATGGAAAACAATCTGCAATTACAGGAATGGGAGTACAGGAAAACCTAGATAATATTCCTGCTTCTTCTATTGAGCGGGTTGAAATTATCAACAACCCTTCTTCAAAATACGATTCTAATGCAGGTGCTGGAATTATAAATATTGTACTTAAAAAAGAAAGTAAAGAAGGCTGGAATGCAAAAGTGGGTGTGATTACAGGTGTAGGGTCAGTCTTACAGAAAAAAGGAAATTTGGTAGGAGATATGCGTAACCAATACCGCTTTACTCCTAAAGTGAACCCAAGTTTCTCGTTGAATTACCTTAAAGATCGTTTCAATTTTTTTGCTAATGCTGATGTTTTGCTGTATCAAGAGGTAAGTCAAAACGAGTTTACCACAAGAAACTTACCTAATTCAGCAGAAAGTGTTCAGCAACAATTTCTAGAAAATAAAAATCAAGGCGTATCCAATTTTAGAGTTGGATTTGATTATGAAGCCGATAGCAGAAACACCTTCACGTTTTCCACCTATTACTTTAGAAAACAATACAAAGATTTAGGGAATATTCC
>PXFS01000112.1 GCA_003564185.1 Flavobacteriaceae bacterium | reverse complement strand
GATCCGACCCTGGGCGCTGGGACGCTCGAACTGGCTGTTCGCCGGATCGTTGCGCAGTGGTCAGCGCGCCGCCGCAGTAATGAGTCTGATCCAATCAGCCAAGCTGAATGGCCATGACCCGTATGCGTATCTGAAGGATGTGCTGACCAGGCTGCCAACACAGCGAGCGAGCCAGATTAGCCAGCTGCTGCCGCATCAGTGGGAACCGCCAAAGACAGGCCAGTAATCACCAGGGTGTATCACCCCAAAAGGCTACCCCGTAATAGTCTCGGACTGATTTATATGCGTGCAGAGGGTGATACAAGAAAAGCGTTCAGCACGTGATACAGCAACCCGTTCAGAGGGTGATACAGACGCGCAAGGTGACTTGGCCGGACGCTTACTTTCTTTATCGAACGAGCTATATGTGTAAGCTCGCAACGAAGGTGTTCGGAGACGGGCTACACTGTTTTGGGGCGAGTCGTGCGTGACGTTCCCATTATTCCTGGGTGGCAGGCCGCGGAGCAGTCGCCGACACCGAGAAAAGCGACGGCAGGGCCGCCCAGGAAGCTGGGGTGTTCGGGCTAGGGGCCGTCGCCGGCGTAAGCAATTATCAGAGACCGCTCGCCGCTCGCTGCTGGGCGGCTCTCCGGCGGGCTGTCCCGGAAGCCCTCACGCATCAGGCAAAAGTTCTTCACAGAACAACGCTAGATCCTTAGTCACTTTCGCCCCGGCTCGCAAGATGCTGACGAGTGTTCCGCATCCGCTCCATAGAGGCACGGCCTTGACCGAACCATGTATCGGCGAGTGCGCTCAATGTTGATCATGAAGTACTCGATCCGGCGACGGTTGCTCAAGGCGCCGAAGGCAGCAAACATTATAGCGCCATCAGCGAAGCTTTATTAAAGATAGGCCCATTATCGATAAGCTTGTTCCTGTCAGCTGCCGTAGGTCGGCAGTCTCATATGCCGGTTCGCATCCTTGTACAGCAGATAGCGGAATGGGCCTGGACGACCAGCGTAGCAAGCTTGCGGACAGAAGACGCGCAGCCACATATAGTCGCCGGCCTCCAGCTCGACCCAATACTTGTTCAGCGGGTACACCGCCTTGCCTTCCAACTCGTACAGGCCGTGCTCCATTACATGGATTTCGGCAAAGGGGAGCATGCATGTAAACATCGTCAACTTCCTGCCCGGTGGGGTGGGATGCCTTTGAATGCCCTAAGAAAGGAGAATCGGCGACGGCGCTGCCGTTAGCCCAGCTCCTCGCGCAAGATGCGGTAGAGGTCGTACGCCGTGCATCTTTCGAACGCAACGTTGCCCATCAATGTGCCACTGCGGTGCGTCGCTTGACCTAAATCGGCGCGGCCACCGAGGAAGGCGCAATCGAAACAGCCTATCGTTTCCTCTACTTTCAGGCGTAAAGGCCCCGAAATCCAAGGATGTTTAATTCGCTTACCAGGGTGGCACGCCCTTTGCTTGTGTTCAGGAACGCGCAGCTATCCGTTTTGATTCTTTTGATATATCGGTTGGCGAGATATTCAGTGATCGTCCCGGAAATCAATTATCCCTTATGAAGCGGTAGCGGTTGTGTTCTGGTTTTGTAGTGCGCTATTTCGGCGCGCGACCGGTCGGAGGAGCTGATCTGATGCTTAGTACCCTTAGTCACTCTGGTCCCGACCAGAGCCCACAAAAGCTAAAAATTGCCTGCATACAGTTTGAACCAAAGTTTGGCGAGGTCGAGCACAACGTCATACGCAGCATCGACCTGATTGAACAGGCTGCCGGCTACGGCGCTCGCTTGATAGTTTTGCCAGAGCTATGCAACACCGGCTATATATTTCAGTCGCGGAAGGAAACTCTTACGTTATCCGAGCGTGTGCCTGAAGGGCCTTCTACTAATGCCTGGGTCGAAGCTGCTCGCCGGCTAGAAGTGACAATCGTCGCCGGGCTAGTAGAACGCGACGGAAATTGTCTCTATAACAGCGCAGTTATCATCGACCCTTCAGGAGTGCTAGGGGTTTACCGCAAGCTACACCTATGGGCAGATGAGAAGCTCTATTTCGAGCCGGGCGATCGTGGTCTACCCGTGTTCGATACTCTAGTCGGCCGGATCAGTGTCGTTATTTGCTACGACGGTTGGTTCCCTGAGATGTTTCGTCTGTCGGCCTGCCAAGGTGCAGAGATAGTATGTGTGCCAACCAACTGGGTGCCCATGCCAGAGCAACCGGCAGGCCACCCAATAATGGCAAACATTCTTCATATGGCCGCGGCTCACAGTAATTCGATAGTCATTGCATGCGCTGACAGGGTGGGCATCGAGCGTGGGCAACGATTCTTAGGGAATAGCGTAATCATCAATCGTTCAGGCTGGCCTGTAGCCGGGCCGTGCTCTGAAAGTGAAGAAAAGATCCTCATTGGGGAAGTGGATATGGACCCAAGGTGCGAACCCAGCTGGAACAGTGTCAATCACCCACTAACAGATAGACGAACAGATGTATACGGCGAGAATTTAGGCGCAGATATCCAGATTAACCTGGCAAAGTTAGAGGCAGAGCAATGAAAATACGTACACTTTTACTTGGTATTGGTCTCTCGGTGGGAGCTTCAGCATATGCAGCCGAACCTATAAAAATAGGTATACCAGTAGGTCTAAGCGGCGCAGCCAGTGTCGTTGCACCTTCGGCCGTCCAAGCCTCGGAGTTAGCTGTCGAGGAGATAAATTCGCAAGGGGGAGTCTTGGGGCGTCAGCTGCGGCTTGAAATTGCTGATGACGGATCAGGAGCCCAAGGCGCTCAGCGCGCCTATGACAGTCTCGTTTTTCAACGGAAAGTTGACGTCATTGTAACAAGCCAAAATACGGCTGCCAGAAATGCCGGCTTACCAATCGTCAATCGCGGCAGGGTCCCCCTCATCTACACATCATTTTACGAAGGGCGCTCATGCTCTCCTTGGATGTACATCAATGCCTGGGTGCCAGAGCAGCAGGTCGCCCCGGTTGTCGACCATTTTATGACCGAGTACGAGGCCAAGAAGTTTTTCCTGATTGGTAGCGATTATGCCTTTGGTCGCGGCATGCTGCAGTACACTCGAGAGTACGTCGAGAGTAAGGGAGGCAGTGTGGTGGGCGAGGCGTACTTGCCCATGGATGGATCAGATTGGACCGCAATCATTTCTCAACTACGTTCGGCCAATCCGGACGCCTTGATTACGTCCACGGCCGGCGGCGCGCCAAACGTGACGCTCACCAGGCAGCTGCGCGCTGCAGGTATCTCGATCCCCTATGGTTACTACGCCCTCGATGAAGGCACAGCCAAAAGCATGGGTGATAACGCCGAGGGGATATACATCGTCGCATCTTACCTCTCAAGCCTAGAGACCGATGCGAATAAAGCCTTCCTTGAAGCGATCGAGAAGAAGTTCGGAAGCAGCGCCGAGACGCCGAACGAGTTGTCGGTGCCGCAGTACGAAGCCATATATGCGTACGCGGCGGCTGTCGAAAAGGCCGGTTCGACTGATTCTGCTGCTGTTATACAAGCGCTAGGGGAAGTGACAGTGGAAGGGCCCCGCGGCTCCGTCATCATGAATAAGCAACGTCATGCGTCGCTCAATATGTATTTGGGCCGCGTCGCTGCTGATGGTTCAGTTCAGCTCGTCAAATCGTTCCCAAAAGTTGACCCGGGCGAACAGTGTCCGCAATTCGCTAACAAGTAACGGGAGACCACAACGTGGAGGCTTTAGCGCTTGACATTTTGACGACCGCCGCAATTTTGTTCGTGGTTTCGACGGGCCTCATGATCATCCTCGGTGTAATGAAGCTCATCAATTTTGCTCATGGAGCATTTTTGACCACTGGCGGATACATAGCTTATCTTGTCGGCGCTGCTGGCCTCAACCCATGGCTTGCTGTCCCGGCGGCGGCCGTCTTGGGATTCTTGGCGGGGCTGGTGATTGAACGAACCATTATCAGACCGCTCTATCATCGGCCCTTGGACGCGATATTGGCCACATGGGGGCTAGGCATTGTCATCGGGCAAGTATTTGCATTGACTTTCGGGCGGGGCGTGCAGTTCGCGCCCTCACCGATTCTAGGTACGATAGATGTTTTTGGAAATGAATACTCTGGATATCGGCTGGCCATGCTAGCTGTTGCCATAGTGTTGGCAGTTGCGCTTAGTGCTTTGTTGAGTTTCACCCGCTTCGGATTGAATGCACGTGCGGTCATTGCCAATGAACCGCTGGCTAGGGGCTTAGGTATAGATAGTGCGAATGTTCGATCCATAACTTTCGGCTTGGGTGCAGGACTAGCGTGCGCAGCCGGAGCGTTAATCACCCCATTGCTCTCGGTGGATCCAAACATGGGGCTGCCTTGGTTGGTGAACAGCTTTATGTTAGTGATGATTTCGGGCGTTTCGTTTCCGAGCTTGTTGGTCGCTTCGCTGCTACTTGGTGGATCGCAGGTCCTTGTCAGCACCTACATCAGTCCCATTCTCGGCGGCATGACTATCGTTGTTCTTGCCGCACTGATTCTGCGTTTAAAGCCGAAGGGGTTTAGCCGTGCCTGATAATCGCCTTTCTATGTCTTACACACATCGTGCTGCACTGATTGGGTGCCTTTCAGGCTTGGCCATCATCGCTGTAGCGCCGCTCTTCCTCGATGTCTATCTGACAAATATTTTGATCCGTACATTGTTTGTGGCGGCAGTGGTGATGACTGTCGACATACTTTGGGGTTATACGGGGGTTCTAACATTCGGTCAGTCGGCCTTTTTCGGCATTGGAGCTTATGCCTGCGGGCTGATCTTTACCCATTACGGTTTCGGCCCTGGATGGGCACTTGCCGCGCTCGCTGTTGCGCTTGGCACGGCTGCAATCGTTGCTGCTGCTGTTGGATGGCTGGCTTTCTTTCATGGTTCGTCGCCTCTGTATTCTTCCATAATAACGCTAGCATTGCCCATTGTGCTGACCCAGATAATATATTCAGGAGGCAGCTTTACGGGATCATCGAGCGGGCTTTCAGGATTCCCTACATATTACTGGGACTTGAAAGTTTGGTTCTGGATTGCAGGGGGCTTTTTGGTGCTCACGACTACGGCCGGCTGGCTTTTGGTGCGTAGCGATTTTGGTAGGGTCCTCATAGCCATACGTGAGAACGAAGAGCGTAGCGCCTATCTGGGCATCCCCGTCTCTCGCATCAAGACTATGTTGATGGTATTCGCCGGGATGGTGGCGTCTGTAGCGGGCTTCGGCTATGCGGCTTTCTCCAATGTTGTTGCTCCCGAAATGGCAGGATTTCAGCTGGGCACGGAGCTACTTATTTGGACCGCACTCGGCGGAAGGGCCACGTTACTGGGGCCGGTCTTTGCGGCGATCGGGATCGATACAATCTCCTCATGGCTATCCGGCGCTATGCCTTTTGTCTGGAAGCTTTTGACAGGCGTCGCTTTTGTTTTGGTCATTGTGCTCCTGCCCCGAGGGCTGGCGCCGTTGATAGGCGCATTATGGCGTAAGCTGAGGCCCAAGCGTGTCCAGAAAATTCACGCGATCAGGCTTAGCCCGGCACCCGCGGGCCGGATGCTGCATGCATCTTTCGGAGATGCGCCGCCCCTATGCCTCAGTCAAGTATCTCGTCGTTATGGGAGCTTACAGGTCCTGCGTGATGTGAACTTGGATGCGCACGGCACTGAGCTGCTAGGAATTATTGGACCCAACGGGGCTGGTAAGACGACATTGATGCGTTGCATTAGTGATGGCAACGAGCGCACCGGCGGTGCTGTTCGAGTCAACAACGTCGAAATAGCGCGGGGCTCGCCCCAAGATATCGTTGGACTTGGGGTGGGACGCAGTTTCCAGAATACAAATCTATTCGACACTCTAACCGTCGGTGAATGCCTCCAGTTGGCTCGTTATCGAATCGATGGTGCAAAGTTGTTCGACAGGCGCGAAACCGTTTCGCTTCCCCATCCAGCGCTAGACATTCTGAAGACCACGGGCCTCGATAAGATGCTAGCGGAGGAGACGCGCAACTTATCGCACGGAATGAAGCGGGGACTGGAACTGGCGATGGTGCTGGCAACTGAGCCTTCAGTACTCCTACTTGACGAGCCCACTGCAGGCTTGACCCGGCCTGAACGCATGGCCATCGGCGCGGTGCTCACGCGCCTGACGCAGGAATTCGGCTTGTGCATTATGCTTATAGAGCATGATCTCGACTTCGTGCGTGCTATCTGCAATCGAGTGGTCGTTTTGCATCAAGGTGCGATCTTGATGGAAGGGACTGTTGAAGAGGTAGTGGCGTCGGACTTGGTTAAAGCTGCCTATACAGGCCTACAAAAGGAGGCGGTAGCATGAACCAAGAGCTTCTGAGCGTCCAGGGGCTTACCAGTGGTTACGGCACAGCTGCTGTACTGCGAAACATTTCACTGGGCGTTTCCAAGGGCGAGATAGTCGTTTTGCTAGGAAAGAACGGTATGGGTAAGTCCACCCTGCTGAAAACAATCATGGGCTTCGTAAGTCCGTTCAGCGGTACTGTCTCGCTGGACGGGGATGATGTTACGAACATCCGACCGCACATGATGGCACGCTCCGGTGTGGCTCATACCCCCCAAGAGCACACGCTCTTTCCCGATCTGACGGTCGAAGAGAATCTCCGGCTGGGCGTAGCTTCGAACCGGCTTTTCCACGAGCGCCTGCCTTCTCTCGAAACCCTTTTCCCCCGAATGCTCGAGCGCCTAAAACAGCGGGCCGGAACGTTGTCTGGGGGCGAGCAAAAGATGCTGTTGATGTCGCGTGGCCTAATCGCCCAGCCAAAGTTGATGCTTATTGACGAAGTCAGTGAAGGGTTGCAGCCTGCGATGGTCGACCGCATGGGCGAGGTCCTTATCCGAGCACGGGATGAGCTGGGCATTGCGGTCTTGCTTGTGGAGCAGAACCTCGACTTTGCGCTATCGGTCGCTAACCGCTTTATGGTGCTCAAGCTCGGCGAGATTGTAGAACAAGGGAACGTTGATGATGTTGCCTCGACCCAAACTCTCTCGAATCACCTGGCCGTTTGACCGGCATTCGAGACGGACCATGTGGTTATGGTTTCAAAACGGCCACTACGGTGTTAAAGGCGCAAGCAGGCCGACCAAGACAGGAAGAGAATGATGCGTTTACTGCCCCGTGAGGTGGATCGACTTCTTTTGCGCCAGGCTGCTGAACTGGCGCGATCGCGCCAGGCGCGCGGCCTTTTACTCAGCGAGCCCGAGGCGCGCGCGATTATTGCGGATACCGTCTGCGAAGGTGCGCGCGGAGGAGGTACGGTTACCGAGATGGTTTCGATCGCGTCCGGGCTGTTGACCGAAGACGACGTGATGGAGGGGGTATCAGAGCGCCTCGATGCTGTCATGGTCGAGGGTTTCTTTCCGGACGGTCAAAAGCTGGTTTGCATACACGACCCCATCGGCCCAGGCAAATCCACTGTCCCTGGCGCGCCTCACCGGCCCCGCTGGCGCCTGGGTGAGCAGCCGGTGATAATCAATACGGATCGGCCAACGGTGACCTTGCGTGTTCAAAGCACCGCGGACCGGCCCATTCAGCTTGGATCGCACTATCACTTCTTCGAGGTCAATCCAGCCCTGCGCTTCGATCGTGCCGCGGCCTACGGGTTCAGGCTCGACGTCCCAGCTGCAACCACGGTGCGCTTCGAGCCGGGAGACACCCGCCTGGTTGAATTGGTGGCTATTGGGGGAGCCCGAATTGTATTTGGTCTGGCAGGCCTGGTGAACGGGGCCTTGGATGACCCAACAGTGCGCTCTGCCGCGATGATCCGTTTGGAAAGTTTTTTACAGGAGTAGGGTATGGCTCAGTCTATTGAGCGTTCTAGATATGTATCACTGTACGGTCCTACGGAAGGAGACTGCGTACGGCTAGGCGACACTGGCCTCTGGGCGAAGGTGGAGCGCGATTTCTGTGTAGGGGGCGATGAGCTAGTCTTTGGCGCGGGCAAGACGGTACGAGGGGGCACCGGTTGTGACGGTGTGCTGACCGCTGCCGACGGCATTTTGGACCTGATCATAACCAACGCTCTGATCATTGATGCCGTTGCGGGCATTATCAAGGCCGACATCGGCATTAAGAATGGCCGGATCGTAGGAATCGGCAAGGCTGGCGACCCCAATCTTATGGATGGCGTAACGCCAGGGCTCACGGTGGGCGTGAACACGGATATCCGGGCCGCGGAAGGACATATCGTTACGGCGGGCGGAATCGACTGCCACGTGCATTTTATAGATCCGGGACAGGTGGATGAAGCTCTTTCGGCGGGGTTCACCACGCTGATGGGAGGAGGGCTCGGACCCACTACGGTTCCTATTGCGTCGACAGGCACAACTAACCTGGGGCTAATGCTCCAAGCAGCTGAGGCCTTTCCGATAAACTTCGGTTTCATTGCAAAGGCGGCCTCGCATGCCGTCGAGCCTCTGCTCGAACAGCTTGCTGCAGGCGCAGCGGGTTTGAAAATCCATGAGGACTGGGGGGCGACTCCGGCCATCATCGATGCCGCCTTGAAGGCCGCGGAGATCGGCGGTGGGCAAATCCACTTGCACGCAGACACTCTGAATGAGTCAGGATTTGTAGAGCACACTCTGCGCGCCATGGCCGGACGGTGCATTCACGCCTATCACGTCGAGGGCGCCGGGGGTGGGCACGCGCCAGACATCATCCGCATGTGCGGCATATCGAATGTACTGCCCTCATCTACGAACCCTACGAATCCATTCACCATCAACACCTTCGATGAACATTTCGACATGGCGATGACGAGCCATTATCTCAATCCACGTTTGCCTGAGGACGTGGCGTTTGCGGAAAGTCGGATTCGAAAAGAAACCATTGGCGCCGAAGACGTTCTGCACGACATGGGAGCGATTAGCGCGATCGGTTCCGACAGCCAGGGGATGGGGCGAATCGGTGAAACCATCGCTCGCTGTTGGCAGCTTGCTGACACCATGCGTGAATTACGGGGCGCTTTGCCCGAGGATAGCGGCAGCGGTGCGGACAATTTCCGAATTCGTCGCTATATCGCCAAATATACTATCAATCCTGCTCTTATGTTCGGCATCGCAGATGAAGTGGGCTCGATTGAGCCTGGAAAGCTCGCAGATCTTATTTTTTGGAAGCCGGACAGCTTTGGCATCAAACCGGAACTAGTATTGAAATCTGGCTTCCCTGTCTGGGCTCCCTCGGGCGAGGCTAACGCTTCTCTTATGACCTGCGAACCTGTGCGTTATCGCCCGATGTGGGGGTACTTTGGTCGCGCTCCGCAGTCACTCGGCGTGCGTTTTGTCTCTCCATCTGCCATCGCAGCCGGGGTGGCCCAACGACTCGATTTGAAAGCTACCTTGCCTCCAGTGGCCGACACGCGCCGTCTCACTAAACGCGATATGGTGCTGAATGATGTGTTACCTAAAATTGACGTCGACCCTGAAAACTTTCGGGTTTACATCGATGGACAGGCCATCGACAGCCCTCCCACATCGCAGGTCTCTCTCGGCCAATCATATATGTTGAAATAAGGAGTGCAAACCTTTGACTGCAGTGCGTTTAGGTTTCGGAGGGCCGGTAGGCAGTGGCAAGACGCGCCTGGTCGAGCGATTGCTCCCCTTGTTCGCCGCGCGAGGAATCTCTGTCGCCGTGATCACTAATGATCTGGTTACTCACGAGGACGCAGAACGTGTTCAGCGCTCCGGCCTCATCGATCCTGAGCGTGTTCTTGGGGTTGAAAGCGGGGCTTGCCCGCATACTGCTATCCGCGAGGACCCTTCGGTAAATCTTGAGGCAGCAGCTTGGCTGGAGCAGCGCTTTCAGCCTGACGTGATTCTCATCGAAAGCGGGGGAGATAATCTAGCCGCTACATTTTCTAGCGAGCTCGTGGACTGGTGGGCTTTCGTCATTGATGTTGCCGGCGGAGACGACATTCCTCGGAAGAATGGGTTAGGCCTGTTAAGGGCAGACCTGCTAGTCGTCAATAAGATTGATTTGGCACCTCATGTCGATGTCGATATGACGCGCTTCAGAGCGGACGTAGCCGCAGCACGTTCCGATCGCGCTTCAGTATTTACCGATCTGCGAAAAGGCGAGGGTGTGCAGCTCGTTTTTGAACAAATTGTCCATAGCGCGCTGTTTGGGCGGAAACCCTGATGGGCGACGGAGTGCTGTCGTTGCGCTTTGCTCGTGATCGACATGGTCGAACGCGACTTGCTGCACGACAACAGCGCTACCCGTTGACGACTACCGCCGTTTTGCCCATGGAGTCAGAATCTGGTGCGCTAATATACGTGCAAAACGCGGCAGGATCAGTTTTTGGCGGTGATCGCCTGCATGTTGCCGTACACCTTGAGGCTAGCGCTGAACTTTGTCTCTCAACACCGTCCGCAACACGCCTGCAAGGTGAAGCGCTATCGATACAGACGACCATGATTGAGCTGAGCGAAGGAGCCTTCTTCGAGTACATCCCGGATATGATAATCCCGCATGCGCAAGCGGAACACAGGCAGCACACATGTATTGCACTGGCAAACGGAGCCGAGGCCATTTTCATGGAGAGTTTCGCGGCTGGCCGGGTGGCGAGAGGCGAGGAGCACCTTTATCGAAGCTTCTCGACGCGCCTTCAAGTCAGTTTTAGCGCACGCCCTGTGCTTGTTGACGCTTCGAGTTTCCGTCCTGGGGAGGCGAGTCCGGCCTTAGAGGGGGCGTTAGCGTCGAGTGGTTTTGTTGGGACCATATTCGCGTTGTCCCAACAGGGCGACCATGAGGAATTGGCGACTCTTATCAGTCGACGGTTGGCGTCCTTACCGGGTGTGTATGGTGGTGCAGCTGCGTTAGCCTCAGGCTATGGTGCGGTGGGACGTTTTCTAGCTGACGATGCGCCAAATCTTCGGATGGCGACGCAGGTGGCTTGGGATGTCGCCCGTCGCCACATGCGCGGCCGTCCCGCTCCACTACTAAGAAAATGAAGAGGGATAATGCTTTTAGTAAATAATATTCTGGGCCACGTCAACGACCAGGATTTTTCCGGTCGTCAGACGGACCGTGTATGGATTGCGTCGGCCGACGCGGGGCGCCGCCGG
>PXFS01000092.1 GCA_003564185.1 Flavobacteriaceae bacterium | reverse complement strand
TAAAAACTTGAAGGTTTTCATTCTTTCAATTAAAAAGCTCTTTAAATGGATGATTTAAAGAGCTTTTTGATTTGCAATGTGGACAGTTTAATCCTCAAACTTTAAAGATTTTAGGATAGCTTCAATTTCAAAAATTTGGTCGCGTTTGCTTTTTGAAGGTCTAAACACAAACCCTTCTGTAATTAAATACCGGTCATTAGCTTCATCTTTAATAGCATAGAGCAAAAATGGTCCCGCCATAAACGCGTCTTTAACTTCCCAAGTTCCTCTTACTTCGTAGGCAGATTTTCCTTTAAAGTTGATGGATTTGATAAAAGGCATATAGGCCTCTTCTGTGATCATAAATTGCCCTTCTCTTGGTCCTGGTATATGTTTTTTTCCTATAGAGTCTCTTATTTGTATTAAATTTACAATAGGTTCTTTTTCATTATCAACTTGCTCAATCGGCACTTGATAAACCATTAACTCTAAATTTCCTTTTGGTATATCCTTACGCATCCATATGAAATTATTTTCTTCTTTCGCATATCGGTATGCAGTTGGAAAGCTTAGGATAATACCAAATTCATCTTGTAAAGGCTTTGAAGATTTGGTTGACTTTTTAATTCGTCTTAACTTTTCATTAAGTTCAACTTTTTTTAGTTCATGTATTAAGTCCGTACCTTTTTCATTTAATAGTTCAGCTATTTCTTGTGCATTTTGTCCTTGAATTAAAATACCTCTTTGTGGTTTTGCATACGGATTCTCTAACACTTTAAAAGCTTGATTACGATTCGTTTCAACCTTGATAAAAATACGATTTCTTTTGGCAAAGCCAGAGAAGGTTTCTGTAGGCAAGTGATTTAAATTAAATAGAGGCTCAACTTGTGGTAGTCCATCAACTTCAGCGGCAAAAATAGCTCTAATAATTTCGCCAACTTCACCGTTCCAATCTTTAGTATCCATGATCACATTCAGCGAATTAATGTTACCCGAAGAATTAGATTGAGATGAATTTTTGGGATTGTTTTCACTTCCTTTTTTGTTGTCACAACTCAAAATAAGGACTGTAAGAATACATAAAAATAATGTTCTCATTAGTTTTGTTTTATAACGAAAGATACAGCTAAAATCGTTCCAATTTTAGCTTTAAGAGGAAATTAAAAAAAATGTTTAATAGCTGGGTTCTCTTTTAACCTATTTAACCTTTCTACATTTACTGGTTTGATTAAAAAATCTATTACTCTATGATATTTTTTAGCCTCTATGCGATCTTCTTCTTCTATTGAAGAAGTGACCATGACCACTTTTAAAGAGTTTTCTGGGTCAATAGTATCCAATTCACTTAGTACTTCCCATCCACTCATATAGGGCATATTTATATCAAGAAAAATCAAGCAATCTTCTCTAGAGGTTTCATTGGTAAAGCTTTCAAGGGCCTCTTTAACATTGTGAAACTTCACTGAAGAAGTACAAAATTGACTTGCGTTTAGCATTTTTTCTTGAATAAAAAGAACCATTTTATCATCGTCAATTATAAAGGCTTTTCTAATCATTAGCTTTTCGATATGTTTTTACCAAAATTTAAATCTTGATTTTTTTTTCTTTTGCTCGTGATATCCATAACCATACCCATAGTTATAAGCATATGCGCCATCTTCTTTTAAGCCATTAAAAACTATTCCTATATTTTTAAGCTTCTCTTTGGTATAAATATCTCTAATATGATCTAAAAGTTGAATTTCTGTATGTCCAGAACGGATCATATACAATGTAAAGTCGGCTGTTTCTGAAATTAGTAAAGAATCTGTCACTAATATTGTTGGTGCAGTATCAACAACTATATAATCATATTCTTTTTTTAATTTATCAATTAAATATTGAAATCTTCCATTTGAGAGAAGTTCTGATGGATTTGGTGGTATTTCTCCAGATAGAATCACATCAAATTCTGCTGGCAACTTTTCGTTTTTCAATAAAATATCATCAATTTTTGCATCACTATCGTACAGAAAATAACTTAACCCCCTAGTATGTTTATCTAAATTTAATAAATTATGTACTTGTGGGTTTCTTAAGTCAGCACCAATTAAAATTACTTTTTTCCCTGTTGCACTTAAAGAGTTTGAAAAATTTACTGAGGCAAATGTCTTACCTTCTCCTTTTGTAGTTGAAGTAACAAAAATTACTTTAGATTCATTGTTAGATTTATCTTTTTCGTTTTTATTATTTAAAAATTTAAGATTGGTTCTTAGTATTCTAAAAGATTCTGCTACAGGTGTGGACTCATTTTTACCTATCAATTTATTTTCATTCGCTTTATCATAGGGTATTTCGGCTACAATAGGGACATCCCCAACACCAAGCTTAATTTCATCTTTTGTGTAAATTTTTGTATCAAGTAAAAACTTAATATAGATGAATCCAAAAGGTATTATTAAACCAAGAACTAAGCTTCCTAAAAAGACAATTTTTGGTTTTGGTGAAATTGGAGCTGGGCTAGTATATGCATAATCTACAACTTTAATAATATCTGAGGCTACAGCTGCAGATAGTGTTGCTTCCTCTCTCTTCTGAAGCAAAAAAACATACAGCCTTTCTTTTACACTTTGTTGTCTTGTGATCTCTCTAATTTGTTTTTCTTGAGAGGGTAACTGTCCAATTCTAGAACGGGTAAAGCGTTCACGAGTATCAATTTCAGATAACTTTAAATCTAGTTGTCTTTTATAACCATTTAAGGTTCTAATTATATTTAATCTTAATTTGTCAAGTTTCTTATCAATTTCTCTTACTGCAATGCTTTGTTCTGTAGATGAAATTAATAATTGTTGTCTCTCAAGAATTAATTGATTGTAATTTTCTGTAAACTGATTAACTCCACGATCTGAAATACCAATGTTGGCTGGAAGTAATTCATAATCTTCCATTTGATCTATTTCTTTTTGAAAATCTTCGGCTAATAAAAGCTGTTGTTTTACTTCAAATAATAAATTCTCTGAGGCCGTATTTTTACCAAATATTTCTTGAGCAGATGTTTCTACGGTCACTAAACCACTTTCTGTTTTAAAATCAACCAACGATTTTTCAACGGTGTCTAGTTCTTCGTTTAAGGAGTTTAACCTTTCAATAACAAAAGTCTCTGTTCTTTTAGCTAGTTTTTTATTGTCTTGAATACCGTCATTATTAAATTGAAAAACTAAGTTGTTAATGATGTCTTCATTTTTTTGCTGATTTGGGCCATTTAAAAAAATGTTCAAGATTTCACTACTCTGACCAATATTTTCAACATTAATTTTTGAAGTTAATCTCGAAATCATTTGGTCAATTTGATAGTGCTTAAATGAATATGTTTTTCCTATGTATTTACTATCATCTATATCCTCTTTTAAAAGAATTCTAAATTCTACATCTCCATGGGTAATCAAGTTTCCATAGTTCTCAACTTCCTCAAAACCAGCATCTTTATTCGATATTTCAAATTCTGAGGAGCTTAAAAATTTAATTTCGTATAAAATTGTTTTTAGTGCATCTAGATTGTCGTTTTCCCACAAAATTTCAAAAGGTACTTCTTCTCTCCAAACTTCCATTGTTCGAATTGTTCCATGCTGAAAAATTTGAGTTTGTAAACCAAGGTTTAAAATAACGTTTTTCGCTAGTCTTCTCGACTTTATAATTTCGCTTTCGTTTTCAAGATTGACTTTAGACATATCAATTAAAGGAGAGTTTCCTTGAAAACCCGTCATATCTATTCCTCCTTTATCCTTTAAAATTTTAATTTTAGAGCTTGTTTGATATATGCTTGGTGTGTATCTAAGGTATAGATAAGCAGAAGTAACAAGAATAATTACTGAGAGTAAGAAAAAAGGCCAATAAGACAGATATCGGAATATCAATCTTTTAATGTCTTCTGCATTTTCCTTTCCGTCAACAAACTCCTTCTCTGAAAGATTATTTTCCATATAATTACCTTGTAATTAAAACTATTGTACTCAATATGATAGATATAACTGTTGAAACTGTCCCAACATTACTCACAAATCCTGCAGATTTTATCTTAGGTTGGTTAGGTTCAATATAAATCCAATCGTTTTGCCTTATAAAATAAGCATCGGTGTTCATCCAGTCTGATGAAGTCAAGTCTATGCGTTTGACTACTCTTTCTCCATCTGGGTTATGCCTGATTAAAAGCACATTGTCTCTTCTCCCTGTTATTGTTAAATCACCAGCCATTCCTAAAGCCTGTGGCAAGGTTAGGTTTTCTTCTATAAATTCGTATGTTCCTGGCCTTGCAATTTCTCCATGAACTGTAAATTTATTGTTGATAATTGTTAATTTAATATTTGGGTTTACCACTTCTTTACTCATCAAAAGTTTTATATACTCTTCAGCTTCTACAGTTGTTTTACCTCCTACATTAATCTTTCCCAACTGAGGAAATTCAATATTCCCATTTTCATCTACAACATAACCCGTTAACCTTAAGATTTCTAGTCTTTGCGGGACAAAGCTTTCTCCAGGGTTTCGATTAAAAGGTATTACTGAATTAGGGTTTATTGCTCCAACCTTAATATCAAGTATATCATTTACTTGTATGATAGGGTGCTTGCTTAATTCTTTAACATCCACTAAAGTTTGTTCATCTACATCTTGGAGATAAACAATTTGCTTCTTTGTAGCACAAGAACTTAATAACAAACCTGATAATAGAATCAAAAAAAGATTTTTCATGCTGCAAATATATGGGAATTAGTTGAAGTAAGGCTTATGCTTCAAAACAAAATTAATTCCCAATAAAATCTCAGTTTAAGAAATAAGTTAGTCAAAACTAAGGTTTAGTTTAAAAAACATCAGCAAATAAGTTAATAGTTTTTTTACTACAAAAAAAATATTAATTAAACTTGCGATATAATTACAGCTCATTTTCTTTTTTTGTACCTTTGTTTTAAATTTTCTGTTTTGAAACGCTTTAAATTATATTTTTTAAAACTTGTTAGGAAACTTTCACAGAATTATGTTCCTAGATGGGTTATATTTTTTATTGATTTGTCTATTGCATTCATGGCGGCCCAAGCAAGTTTTTTCCTTGTTGGTAGCATTAATTCACAACCAAAGCTAATTAATTTTGAACTGGAGTTTTGGATACTTTTAGGCATACAATTATTCTTCTTTTTAGTGTTTAAGTCATATGCAGGTATTATACGATATACAAGTTTTAACGATGCTTTTAGGCAACTACAAACAACTTTAGCAACTGTATTTTGTGTATTAATACTTAATTATATAATGCTATATTACCTTGGAAAAAAAGTGATATTTGATGCTGGAGTCATCATATATGGTTTTATTGCATTTTCTTCCTTATTTTTCTTCCGTATAATAATCAAACGGGCTTACCAAATTGTTCAGTCCAATTCTAATTCATCCAAAGCCTTTATATTAGGAACAGATTTGACTGACGTTGCTATTGCAGAAGGAATAATGTCTGATCCTAAGAAAAAGTTTGATATTGTAGGCTTTATTTCTGAAGCAAAAAAAATAAAAAAAAATAAAATTTTCACTCTTCCTATAATTACCATTGATCAAATACCATTAAAAAAAAATAGAGGAGACTCCATCATTGTTTCTTCAGAGAAACTTACCAGAATAAACAGAAATAATCCATCACTCATTGAAGAGCTTTTAGAGTTAAACTATAAAATTTATAAGTTACCAGATATACAAAATTGGGATGATACTACTTCATTATCATCGGAAGTCAAAAAAGTAAACCTTGAAGACTTATTGCAACGAACTCCTATTCGTTTAAACAAAAACAAAATTCGAAAGACCTATGAGTCTAGGGTATTTCTAGTAACTGGAGCTGCAGGCTCAATCGGAAGCGAAATTGTAAATCAACTTATTCCTTTTGAACCTGAATTAATAATTTTGTTAGATCAAGCTGAGACCCCCTTACATTCGGTAAGTTTATATTTAGATAATCACCATCCAGAGGTAACTTATAAAAAAGTAATTGCAGATGTTACCAATTTAAATAGATTAACTCATGTATTTGAAACCTATCAACCAGATATTGTTTTTCATGGTGCTGCCTATAAACATGTCCCCATGATGGAGGCAAATCCTATAGAAGCTTTTAGTGTGAATTATATGGGTACCAAAAACTTAGTTGACCTATCGCAAAAATTTAATGTAAAAAGATTTGTTTTTGTCTCTACCGATAAAGCGGTCAACCCAACCAACATAATGGGTGCTTCAAAAAGAAGCGGGGAAATATACGTTCAAGCTGCTTCCAGAAATCAATTGAGTAAGACTACCTTTATTACAACGCGCTTTGGGAATGTATTAGGTTCTAATGGTTCTGTAATTCCTTATTTCAAGCAACAAATTGAAAACGGTGGCCCAGTAACAGTAACACATAAAGAGATTACAAGATATTTCATGACCATTGATGAGGCCTGTCAATTAGTTCTTGAAGCAGGTGCTATGGGTAAAGGAGGGGAAATTTATGTGTTTGATATGGGTAAGCCAGTGAAAATCTTAAATCTAGCAGAACAGATAATAAGGTTGTCAGGTTTTGTTCCTTATGAGGAAATTGATATCAAATTCTCAGGTTTAAGACCGGGGGAAAAGCTTTATGAAGAATTACTAGCTAATGAAGAAAATACCCTACCTACACATCACGAAAAAATATTAATTGCAAAAAACTCCTACCAATTTGATAGAGAAAATTACAAGTTATTAGACGACATGACTACATCAATTAACGATTGTGATGTGAAAAAATCCTACGAAATAATGAAATTACTTGTCCCTGAATATAAACAGGCTGATAACGATAGTAGTCAACAAAAAATTAAAGTTATTTAAATGAAAAACGCTAAAGTTAGAATTCCATCTAAACTTTTTTTCAAGTTAGTAATACTTTTTTTTATTTCTCTAATTTTTCAATCGTGCGCCTCTAAAAAAATAAGGAAAAATAAGGCTGAAACAGTAGTTAATTATTCCATGAATTATCTAGGTACACCTTATGCTTGGGGAGGAAATTCTGCACAAGGTATTGATTGTTCAGGATTGATATATAATTCATTTAATTATATAAAAATTCAACTACCAAGAACTACCACGGAAATGGCTAAACAAGGTAAAAGAAAAGGTAGAAAAAATTTAAAAAAAGGAGACTTAGTTTTCTTTAATACAGCTAAAAGAGGAAGAAAGATAAATCATGTTGGTATTGTTGTTGATACTAAAGGAAACGAAATTAGATTTATTCATGCCTCAACAAGTCGTGGAGTTATTATTTCTTCTTTAAACGAAACCTATTGGCGTAAAAACTTTAAAAAGGCTAGAAGAATCTTGTAGTAAAGACTCTGTTATTTTATTCTCTATTTTGTGATTTTTTAAAAAAGTTGTAATTTAGTCTCACTAATCCATTTAAAATGAGACTACTCAACTTCATCGTTATTCGGTTAAGCCTGTTTTTTGTACTAGGCACACTAATTGGATTTTACTTTAACCTTGATTCATACACACAGGTAATAACTTTAGCTGCTAGTTTTGCCTTCTTACTTTTATATTATATACTTCAGTATAATTCTCTACATCCTCAATATACTTTTTCCTTACTTGCATACGTAATAACTATTCAAATTGGCTGTTTAAACGCAAGCATTCAACTTCCCGAAAACCAAGATAACCACTATATTCATCAGGTGCAACCTGAAACCCAAAATATGCTTATTGAAATCATAGAAACGCAAAAAGAAAATGATTTCAATTACAAATACATCGCTGAAGTTCATCAATTAGACCATCAAGAGTGCTTTGGTAAATGTTTAATTCAGTTGAAAAAAGACAGTCTTACAGTCCCGTTTGAACCTGGCGAATGGTATTTGACTAATTCAAGCATAAAAGATTTTAACCCACCTAAAAATCCTACTTCTTTTGGTTACAAAAGATTTATGAAGAATAGAAGTATTTATAAACAAACTTATATTACAGCTGAAACTTCAAAAAAAATAACCCACAATCAAACACAGAAATTATCTACATGGGCTCATCAGCAACGTTCACGAATAAAAGACTCATTAGCTACAAACGGATTTTTAAAAAAAGAATCTGGATTGATTCAAGCGCTAATACTAGGTCAAAAAGAGGATATTGATCCAGCTACTTATCAGGATTTCTCAAAAGCTGGGGTAGTTCATATTTTAGCAGTATCAGGACTTCATGTTGGTATTGTGTTATTGCTGTTGCAGTACGTCTTTAGGCCAATTGAATGGTTTCCTTATGGTAAAATCATAAAAACCCTTCTGGTGATAGCTTTTATGTGGTTATTTGCTTTAATGGCTGGTTTTTCACCTTCCGTAACTCGTGCTGTAACTATGTTTAGTTTATTTGCTATTGCTATTAATATGAAACGGAAAACCAATACCATAAACGTACTTTGCATTTCTCTTTTAATTTTACTGCTTATTCACCCTCAACGGATTTTTGAAGTTGGATTTCAATTAAGTTACTGTGCTGTTTTTGCAATTGTAACCATGCAACCTCCGTTATTCAAACTTTGGCAACCCCATTTGAAACCCGTGAAATACTTATGGTCCATTGCTAGTGTTACAATCACCGCTCAACTAGGGGTCTTACCTTTAAGTTTGTACTATTTCAAACAATTTCCAGGTCTCTTTATGCTTGCAAATATTGTAATTATTCCCCTTTTAGGTGTCTTGCTAGCCATGGGAATTTTAGTTGTTTTATTAAGTTTAGCTGGCTGGCTACCCGATATTTTACAAATATATTTCTCTAAAATACTACATTTTTTAACGCTACTCGTCAATAAAATTGCGTCTCAAGAACAATTTGTTATAGAAAATATTTTATTTGATAATTGGATGTTTATAAGTTTATCTTTCGCCGTGTTTTTCATTATAATGTCATTTAGAAAACCAAAATTCGGAAACCTAGCACCCATGCTTTTGGGGCTAACCTCCTTTTTTTTAGCAAGCTCATTTCATTTAACCAACCAAAAACAATATCAAGAATTCATTGTATTTGATCAGCCTAGAAAAACAGTTTTAGGGCGACAGTTAGCAGGAAATTTTTTAGTTTATTCAGATCAAGATAATACAGATTTAAGTGATAATTATGCTGTAAAGAATTTCGAAAAACTTCAAGGACTTAAACGACTTAAATTTAATCGTTCACAAAACATCTACCGGTTAGAAAATGAATTTATTCTTGTTGTAGACGAAAAAGAGATTTATGAAATACCTCATTTAAACAAGCCTGTTGTTATTTTGACTAATTCTCCTAAAATCAATCTTGATCGGTTAATAGAAACTTTAGAACCTTCACTAATTATTGCGGATGCTAATAATTACAAAAGTTTTGTCTCGCTTTGGAAAGCATCCTGCAAAAAATACCAAATTGATTTTCATTATACTTACGAAGATGGCGCATGGCGAAAGAAGTGGTAAGGTTAAACGATAATTTTTAAAATAAATTAATTTTAAGATAAAGCTAAGGAACAAAAAAATTACAACTGATAACTCGCTTTTAGCAACAAAATTCTAGGCTGAATAAAGGTTCTTAAGTCCATTACCATAAATTCGTTAAGGTTGTTGTTTCTTCGGAAGCCCACATCAAAAACATTGGTTATGTCAAAACCAAAACCCCATGGACTTGATTCTTGTTGATAAAACAGTGAAGCATTAGCTATTTCAAAGATGTTAGTGTTTCCTGTTGTTTCGTTTTTGAAGTAATTGTATTCGTAATCTGCTGAAATAACAAAATCTTCTAAAAATCGCCATTGGAATTCTACTGAAGGGTAAATGTTTTGAAAACGCTGTGAAGTGTTCTCTTCATTTGAAGATGAATTATTGGTGAAACTTTGACTCATCATTAAAGTAATTTCTGGAAGTTTAGAAACTTCGTCAAAGCTAAAATCCCTAAACCTAGCCGTTAAATTATAGGAGTAATTTTGGTTAAAAAAACTCACTTGTTCTTCGTTTAAAAATCGGTCGTAGTTAGAAAAATTAGCCGATGTGTTTAAATTGAAAAAAAGGTATTTTCCAGCTACTCTGCTCATTCCTAAGCCAAGATTATAACTGTCTTCTGGTAAATCTGTTAAAATGCTTGTGCTTACAAAGTCAATTCCATCAATTTCTGTTGCTGGTCTAATGCTTTCTATTCTACTGCTTAGTCCTGCGCTGGTATTAATATTGAGTTTAAATGGGTAAAATTTAGTTTCGTACCTAATGCTCAAATGGTGATACAGCTCATTTTCTAAATCTTCGTTGCCTAAATACACACTATTGAAATTCTGTAAGCGTAAACGATTGGCAAACTGAGTAGCTTGTGCAAAATTACTGTTTAAATTATAGTCTAATCTAAATTTCTTGTCCATAGAAAAATCTTTTTTTACCATTAACTCTGGCTGGACAATCCACTTGTTATTATTGGTAATCTCTGTTCCAAATTGCGAAGCATTCCAACGGTAATTTCTAAAAATAATTCCCGGTCTAAAAATCCATCTATTCAGCATAACTTTATATTGAACTCCTGCAAAAGCATCCAAAAGCTGAAAATCTAAATCGTTTCCAAATCCTGCTTCTTGAAAGCTGTTGATGCTCCCGTCTTGCAAAGCCTGAAAGTCAAAAGTGCTAAAGTTTTTTTGTAAGTAATTTATTCCTCCAATAGGATATAAGTGATTGGTGTTATTCAAGACCCAATAATGTTTAATATCCACTTGCCCAACATAAGATTGGCTTGCTTCATTAGAGGTGAAATTAAAATTATTTCCATCCGCTTCAAAAGGAATTAAATTGGTGAAAACGGGTTGATCAAACAACCAATCTCTCGTGTTTTCTTGTTCTAAGTACTGCAAATTAGTATTAATACTGATTTTATGTTGGTACGAAAAACTTTTATTAAAACTGAAGGTGTTGGCTACTTCAAGATTTTTAGGCGCCTGGTTGGCATTGAAAAATTGCTGATCAACGGCTGTACTTGAAAGCGTGTTTTCTGTATTTTGAGCATCAAAATACTTAATTACAAAATCGGTTATAAAATCAATATCATTGATGTTGTCATACCTGAGCTTAATCTTGCTTAAACTTGCCAAAGACTC
>PXFS01000026.1 GCA_003564185.1 Flavobacteriaceae bacterium | reverse complement strand
TGCTTTTTTCATATATAACGCTGTGAATAATTTGCATAGCTGGGCTACGGAAATTGTGAACAAGGTAATATATGGAAAAATGAATGAGCTAAATAGCGTCATTTGATGGTTAAATTGGTATTAAAATCTTTTTTTCGGTTTTCCTGCTTTAAAGTCTTTCAGATAATAGGGTTCAAAATAAGCTAGGTCTTCAAATTCTCCTAAGTTAAACTTTTCAAAAGCAATTTCACTCATTTCGTTTGCAGATGGTAAAGCTTCAGGATAAAAAGAGGCATTATTTAGAGGGTAAATCGTTTTGAATTTTGCAACTCCATTTCCTATGAAATGTAGTTTATAGTTTTGTAGTTCCATAAAACTTTTTTCATCTAAAACTTTAGCTGCTGTTGGATTTTTAGGGAGAATGCTTGAATTAAAAGTTTGGGTATACACTTCCATTCTTCTAGCATCCAACATAGGAATAATCAAATCTTCCTTTGAGGTTTTTCCTTTTAATTGATGGGCTAAACTTTGTAAGGTAGGGATGCCTATTATTGGCAAGTTACATGCATAACATAGTCCTTTTGCAGAAGAAACACCAATTCTAAGTCCAGTATAAGACCCAGGGCCTTTGCTAATAGCAATTGCATGTAAGTCATGAACCTTTAAGTTCATTTCCTGGAGCACTTCATTAATAAATACATGGAGCTTTTCTGAATGACTGTAATTCATTGAATTCTCCTCCTTAATTACATCGTTTTTTCCATCTATAGATAATGCAACCGAGCAATTGGTAGTAGAAGTTTCAATACTAAGGATTTTAATTGTATTCATTGCTAGTATTCCACAGGTCTTATTCCAAAGAATAACTCCAAGACTTTAATGGTGAATATATAATTATATTTTGCTTGAATAAGATTATTTTCTGCATTCACCAGCCTAAATTTAGATTGTGTAAGATCAACTGAATTACTTAAACCTACCTCAAATCTGCTTTCTGCATATTCATAGGCTAACTGTTGTGCCTCAACTGATTTTAATGAAGCCTCGTAAGTTCTAGCTGCTCCTCTAGCATCTAAGTAGGCTTGATAAACATTTGATTCTAAATCCAATTCGGTTTGTTCCAGCTGGTATTCTGCTCTCATTACATTTACTTTTGAACGTTCAACCTGATTTCTAACAGAAAGACCATTAAAAACAGGTATGTTTAACTGTAATCCGTAGGTAAAACCATAATTATCTCTCAACTGGTCAAAGAATGGGTCTGGAGCAAGTGCTTCTAATGAGCCATCTGGAAGCGCTACAATGTTTTCTCTATCTGCTTCTCTAGTATTAAAATTGAAGAATCCATTAAGAGAGGGGTAATACTGGCTTCTAGCTAATTGTAAATCTTTTTCAGCAAGCTCCACATCTTGTTCAGCTAAAAGCACTTCAAAACGCTCTTCTTTAGCACGCTGTAGAATCTCTTTTGGATCTTTTTCTATGACTTCGGTTACTGGGATATCATAGTCTTCATCTACAATATCAAAATTTTCGTAATCCTTAATTAATAAAAGTTGTGCAAGACTAATCAAAGTGACTTGAACATCGTTTTCTGCTACCGTTATTTGCTGTTCTTCATCAGCATCCTGAGCTTTTATTTCTAGTAAATCACCTTCTGGAACAATTCCAGAATTCACTAATTCTTGGGTCAGTTCTAATTGCTCTTTTGTTACTTGATTTTGTTCTTTCAACAATTCAAGCGTTTGTTTAGAAACTAAAATTTGAAGATAGGAATTAGCTACATTTAATGAAATATTGTCTTTCATTTGATTTAAGCTGTACTTAGATGCTAATTGTTCAATTTTAGCTCGTTGAAATTGTCTCAAGTTAGCTAAGCCCTGAAAAATAGGAACTCCAGATGTTGCATTAAACGTAAAGTTACGGGTGGTTTGTTGTTCCAAGATACCAGTTGTAACATTCTGCGTTAGACCTCGTACCCATTGATTGTTCATATTAATATTAAAGCTTGGCATATAGTTTCCATAGGCATCTCTCATATTAATATCTGCATTATCTATTTCAAGTGCTGAAAGTTTAACGCTAATATTATTTTCTAAGGCATATTCTACACAGGCTTCTAGGGTCCATTTTTGATTTCCTATATCTGCATTCTGATTATCTTGTGCCCTTGTATTTAAGCTAAAAAATAACAAGAAGCTTAAAACTGCTTGTAAAGTAATGTGTAAATATTTCATAATCTATGTTTTAGCCTCTTCTTCTTCCTTGCTTAGGTTCTTGCTGAACTTTATTCCAAACCTTAATTTTGTCTTTTTCAGAAAGCCCACTTTTAATCTCTACATGTACTCCATTGCTCAAGCCAATTTCAACATCTCTTCGTTCAAATTGTTGCTCACCTTTTTCAATTTCAACATAAGGAGTTTTGGTTTCTCTATCAAATTGAAGTAAACCTTCTTTAACGGCTAATACATTTTCAGCTTTTTCAAGTATGATAGATGCATTAGCACTTAAACCAGATCTGATGAAAAGTTTATCACTATTTAGCAGCGTTCCTTCAAT
>PXFS01000067.1 GCA_003564185.1 Flavobacteriaceae bacterium | reverse complement strand
GGGTGTAAGAGTGGTTGGATATTATCCTTATATTTTCAATCAGAATATTCTTTTCATCATATTTCGAAAATTAATGAAATTGAAAAATTTAAAATTTCATCAAGCGATTTAATTTTAATTGATATCCCTATTGGTATACCCTCTTCAAAAAGGAAAAGAAATTTAGAAACAAAACTCCGTAAGAAGTATCCTAATCAATCCTCAAGTCTTTTTAATGTTTCTACACTAGAAAGTTTAAAAGCTAACAGTTACCAAGAAGCAAGCAAGATTAATGCATCAATAACTGGTAAAAAATTAAGTTTACAATCTTATTATATTGGAGAAAAAATAGTTGAGGTAGAGAACTACAACACAAAAAAAAGTGGGTATAAACTTCTTGAAAGTCATCCTGAACTTTGCCTGCAAGAATTGAACTCATCTAACATTAATTTTGCTTCTAAAAAAAGCTCTATTGGAAGAGAACAACGCTTAAAATTGATACAGAGAATAGATGCAAAGCTATATACCACTTTTTTAAAAGAAATAAAAAATAAAAAGCTCCCCTTTTACAAAGTTGCAAAAGACGATTATATAGACGCTATGATTTTAAATATAAGTGCACAGTTTATTGCTAAAAATAAAACTCAAATTATTGCTGATGATGAGATTAATAACCTCAATCAAAAAGTAAAGATTCAGATGCATTTACCTCAAATTGATGATGCTTTTTTAAAAAAATTCAACAACAACTAAAAATATTGAAAAATTCATAATTTTTATGCCTGTACATACGGTTTCAGGTGAAAAAATATAGTACATTTGTAGAAAATTTTGATCTGGTAGCTCAGTTGGTAGAGCATCTCCCTTTTAAGGAGAGGGTCCTGGGTTCGAGCCCCAGCCAGATCACATTTTTTTAGTTTCATTTTTTTTACATGTTAATCATCTTGAGAGCTTTTTAAATCAATTTGATAAAGACAAATCCTGATATATATTTAAAAAAAGGTAAGTTATTAAGCTTACTATAAATTCAGCCATATCTAATCATAAAAGTATCCTTAATTTGAATTATCTTTGTTCACATTAAATATTTAGAATTGAAGACTCCTTTAATCACTGATTTACGAATTCCAGCTCATGAAATTGAAGAACCTGGGGTTATTGAAAAATACCTCAGTCAAAAAATCAATAAGAAGATAAAGGAAATAACTTCCTTTAAAATTTTTAAGCGCTCAATTGATGCGCGATCAAAAATCATTTATTTTCAGCTTAGAATTGCTTATTCTATAAATGATCTGCCTGTAATCGAGCAACCCAATCCTAGTATTGAATTTACTCCTTTACCTTCTAACGCAAATCGAGCTATTATTATTGGTGCTGGGCCAGCTGGGATTTTTGCCGCTTTAAAGCTCCTACAAAAAGGCGTTAAACCCATACTTATTGAGCGTGGTAAAGATGTTAGAAGCAGGAGAAGAGATTTAGCAAAAATCCATAAAGAGCATATTGTTCATGAGGATTCAAATTATTGTTTTGGCGAAGGTGGCGCAGGAACGTATTCTGATGGAAAACTCTATACACGTTCTGGAAAAAGAGGTGATATTCAAAGCATATTAAAACTCTTTGTAAGTTTTGGAGCTGATGAAGATATTCTCATAGATGCTCATCCTCATATAGGCACAAATAAACTACCTAATATTATTGCTTCAATGCGAGAGCAAATAATAGCTGCTGGTGGAGAAGTTCATTTTGAAACCAAATTAACTGATTTAATCATAGAAGAAAATAGAATTACAGGAGTAAATGTTAATCACCTTGGAAAATTAAAAACACATTTTGCGTCTGCTGTAATTTTAGCCACTGGCCATTCTGCTAGAGATATTTTTGAAATGCTTCACCACCAAAACATACGTATTGAATTCAAGACTTTTGCTTTAGGAGTTAGGGCAGAGCACCCTCAAGCCTTGGTTGATCAAATTCAATATAAGAAAACTGAACGTCCCTTCTATTTACCACCAGCTGCTTATAGTTTGGTTACTCAGGTAAAAGATAAAGGGGTGTATTCATTTTGTATGTGTCCGGGTGGAATTATTGCTCCTTGTGCTACTTCACCAGGAGAAATTGTAACCAATGGATGGTCTCCTTCTAAGCGAAACAATCCATTTGCTAATAGTGGGATTGTTACTACCATAGATGATGAAATATTAGAAGGATTTGACAAAAAAGACCCGCTTAGAGGTCTTCGATTTCAGCAACAAATTGAGCAACGTTGTTGGAAGTTAGCTGGTGAAACTCAACAAGCACCAGCGCAGCGAATCAATGATTTTATTCAACGTAAAAAATCTAGCAACCTACCTAAATGCTCCTACCAGCCTGGAATTGTTTCAGTAGAAATGGATGAGATTTTTCCTGATATAATTACGGCACGTTTACGTGAGGCTTTTATTCATTTTGGCAATAAAATGAAAGGGTATTTACACCCAGATGCTATTGTAGTTGCTACCGAATCAAGAACTTCTTCACCTGTACGAATACCCAGAGAGCAATCTACTCTTCAACATCCTGAAATAACAGGCTTATTCCCTTGTGCCGAAGGAGCTGGATATGCAGGGGGAATTGTTTCGGCTGCCATTGATGGTGAAAAGTGTGCCACTGCTGTAGTTGATTTTTTGAACTTAAGAAGCAATTAGATTTGAACTCAATGAATTCTTTATTTGTATATTAATTCTATGTTTATGTAGTATCGACTTCAGAAGGATAATTTAGCAATATTTCTTTTACTAATCGTTGAAATATGGCTTCCCGATTTTCTTCTGTCAGAACTAACGCATAACTAATCAATTTTTCAGCAACACCTTGCCAAATCAATTCTTCAGTCTTTGCATCAGCAATATCAATGGTTAATACAATAAAATAATCGATTGGCGTGAGTTGATTTTTTTCTTTATAATTCGGGAGAACCTCAACTAATTCTTCTGTAAATTCATCGTAATAATTCACGAAAAAATCTATACTTAATTTTGCATTTTCTACACTTTTTAGTCCTTTTTTATCCAGTTTTGTTTCTACAGCATCCATGATGCTGTCCATATCTTGATGAGACAAACCTGTGCTATTATGGGGATAAAAGTTAAAACTATAATAGTGGTTATATTTGATTGTTTCATCATAATCATAAAAAACATTTACCGAATTACAAGAAGACATCAGTAATACAAACAAAAAAAGATGAACAACAATAATTTTCATGTAAACATTTTTTATAATTTAAACTAAAATCATGCCAGTCCACTAGCAATTCACAACACATCAAAACTAAATTTCAAAAAAATGAAAGTCTATTTAATCAAAAAAGAAGTTTAAAAATGCCTATTTTAAAGGGCTATTTTTTAGTTTAAATGTAAATTTGCAAAAAAATCAAAATGCAAGAAGATATCAATGCCTGTATAGAAGTGCTAAAGAAAGGTGGAATTATTTTATACCCCACCGATACGGTATGGGGTCTTGGCTGTGATGCTACTAATGCTGATGCTGTAGACGCACTTTTTAGCTTAAAAAAAAGACCTAGCAATAAGGCAATGATCTGTTTGGTAAGTGATTTTAAAATGCTTAATCAATATGTTGAAGAAGTTCCTGAGGTAGCTTATGACATTTTGAAGTATGCCACTAGACCAACCACAATAGTATATGAAAAACCGATTCGAATTGCTGAAAATTTGGTAAGTGAAGAGGATACACTGGGGATTAGAGTTCCAAAAAATGAATTTTGTACAAAATTAATAAGAAAATTTAAAAAGCCTATTGTATCCACTTCAGCAAATTTTGCTGGTGACCCTACTCCAAGAAATTTTAAATCTATCAATACCGCTATAAAACAAAGTGTAGGTTATGTAGTTCAAAAAGATTACAACAAGCAAAAAACCAATCCATCAAGTGTAATCAAAATTGGTTTAAGCGGTGAGGTGAAAATTTTAAGAAAGTAATTTATGAAGTATTACAAAGAAGCCATAACTCATCCTGTTTTTAACTATGTTACTCAAGCGGCAGACCAACTTGGTATCAATGCCTATGTTATTGGAGGTTTTGTGAGAGACTTCTTTTTGCAAAGAGAAAATACTGATCTTGATATTGATATTGTTGCTATTGGAAGCGGTATAGAACTAGCTAAAAAAACGGCAGAACTTCTACCACATCATCCAAAAGTACAAGTCTTTAAAAGTTATGGTACAGCCATGCTGAAAGCTTTTGATATAGAAATTGAATTTGTTGGGGCAAGAAAAGAATCCTATGCAGAAGATTCTAGAAACCCTGCGGTAGAACCGGGTTCTCTTCAAGATGATCAAAACCGAAGAGACTTTACGATTAACGCCTTAGCCCTTCAATTAAATCAAGCAAATTTTGGTTTGCTTTTAGACCCTTTTAATGGCTTAGAAGATTTACAACAAAAATTGATAAAAACACCACTTGAGCCAGGAATTACTTATTCAGATGACCCATTACGAATGATGCGCGCAATTCGATTTGCATCCCAGTTAAATTTTAAAATTGAAACAAAATCGCTTGATGCTATTTCAGAAAATTATCAACGTTTAAAAATTGTTTCCAAAGAAAGATTGGTAAGTGAATTCAATAAAATAATGCTGACTAAAAAACCGTCTAAAGGGATTAAATTGATGCATTCTACAAATTTACTTCCACTATTTCTCCCTGAATTAACTCAATTACAGGGTATAGATGAAGTTGAAGGCCAAACCCATAAAGATAATTTTTGGCATACCCTTGAAGTGGTGGATAATATTTCTAGAGAAACAAACAACTTATGGCTGAGATGGGCAGCTTTGCTTCATGATATAGGGAAAGCACCTACCAAAAAATTCAATAAAAAAAACGGTTGGATCTTTCATGGGCATGAATTCATTGGTGCTAAAATGGTATACAAATTATTCAAGCGACTAAAGATGCCATTGAATGATAAAATGAAATACGTCCAAAAACTGGTTCTACTCAGCTCCAGACCTATTGCTATAGTAGATGAAGAAGTAACGGATTCTGCAGTTAGACGTTTAATTTTTGATGCTGGTGATTACCTTGAAGACTTGATGATTTTATGTGAAGCAGATATTACTACCAAAAACCCAGCAAGATTTAAGCGTTACCATAATAATTTCAAGAAAGTAAGAAAAAAAATTAAAGAGGTAGAAGAACGTGACCATATAAGAAATTTTCAACCTCCTGTTTCAGGAAGTGAAATAATGCAAACCTTTGATTTGAAACCGTGTAAAGAAATTGGAATAATCAAAAATACAATTAAAGAAGCTATTTTAGATGGAGACATTCCAAATGAATATGAAGCAGCCAAAAAATTAATGTTTAGAAAAGCTGAAGAATTAGGATTAGTAAACAATAATATTGATGTATAGAAAATGGGTGAAAATATCACTAACTATTATTTATTTAGTGATTATTGCAGGAGGAGTAGTACGAATGACAGGTAGTGGCATGGGATGTCCAGATTGGCCCAAGTGTTTTGGGTATCTCATCCCTCCCACATCTGAAGAAGAAATTACATGGGCAGCTAACGATGAATACTTCAAAGGCCAAATTATTGTCTACAAAGAAGACTTAAAGGTTGCCCAATCTAATTTTACTTCAACAGAAACATTCAATTATAATAATTGGAAGAAATATGAAAAACATTCTTATTCTACCTTTAATGCAACCCACACATGGATTGAATATATCAATCGCTTACTAGGTGCACTATCAGGCCTTGCCATTCTCATCATGACTATTTTGTCATTTTGGAAGTGGAAAGAAAATAAAAAAATACCTTTAGTTTCTATAGTTACTCTTTTACTCCTTCTTTTTCAAGCTTGGTTAGGAGCAACTGTAGTCTACTCAGAATTACTCCCTGTACGAATTACTATTCATATGGTGGTTGCTTTAATCATAGTAGCCCTACTGATTTATTTACTAAGCTTAACTGCCCCAAAAGTGAGCGAAAGAAAATATCATGCAACATTTACACGGCTTTTGTTTTTTGGTTTATTTCTATCTCTCATTCAAATTGTAATGGGAACACAAGTAAGACAAAGTGTTGATGATTTAGTCAGAGAATTAGGTAGTGAAGGTAAATTAGCTTGGATCAATGACCCTGGATTGTTATTTTATGCACACAGAAGTTTTTCTATTTTAGTAGTTTTAGTTAATGGAATGGTCTGGTGGTTAAATAAATCAAGAAACCTAGGCTTCAAATGGACAAATGCATTAGTAGCAATAATTGCACTTGAGGTGATTTCAGGAATTGCAATGTTTTATCTCGATTTTCCATTTGGTACTCAAGCTAGTCATTTAATCTTAGCGGCATTAATGTTTGGAACCCAAATGTATATTTGGCTATTAGCAATTAAAAGCAAAAGAAACATTCAATTAACTTAAAATAAGAATATGAAAGTTTACAGAATCAGAATAATATTAGATACTCTAGCCGAAGTTTTTAGAGATATTGAAATTCACAAAGAAGATAATTTAGAAGATTTACATAATGTCATCAATCAATCATTTGGATTTGATGGTGGAGAAATGGCTTCATTCTACTTAAGTGATGAAGAGTGGAATCAAGGCGAAGAGATTGTTCTTTTTGACGTTTCAGACGGCTTAAACAACGTGAAGTTGATGAATGAAACTAAAATTGAAAGTGTTTTAGACGAAAAAAATACTAAAATGATTTACGTCTATGACTTTTTAAGCATGTGGACTTTTTATGTTGAATTAGCTGATATTATTGACCCAGAAGAAGCAACTGATTATCCAAACCTAATGTTTGCTCAAGGACAGCTTCCGGAAACTCCTCCAGAAAAGAAATTTGAAGCAGAAAAGCTTGATGATTTAGACGATTTCAAAGATGAATTTGATGACGATTTTGATAACTATAATGACGACTTAGGTTATGATGAGCGTTGGAATTAAAACCAGTCGAATTGCTAAGGTATTAATATTCAATCAAACTTATTTTTCTCTTTCAATAACGTAGTCAATCATTAGCTGTAACGACTCTTTGTATTGGTTATCTGGATACGTATTTAAAATAGCTAACGCCTTAGCTTGGTATTCTTTCATTTTACGAACTGCATATTCCAAACCGCCATTTTCTTTTACAAATGCTATTACCTCTTGAACTCTTTTTTTGTCCTTATTGTGGTTTTTTACTGAATTGATTAACCACTTTTTATCTTTAGGAGAAGAATTGTTGAGGGTATAGATTAAAGGTAATGTCATTTTTTGCTCTTTAATATCTATTCCAGTTGGTTTGCCAATGCGCTTTTCACCATAATCAAAAAGATCATCTTTTATTTGGAAAGCCATTCCAATTAGCTCTCCAAACAACCGCATTTGTTCTACATGCCCTGAGGCAGGTTTTACTGCAGCAGCACCTAGACTGCAACAAGCAGCAATTAATGTAGCTGTTTTCTGACGAATAATCTCATAATAGATCTCTTCAGTAATATCAAGCCGTCTTGCTTTTTCAATTTGCAACAACTCCCCTTCACTCATTTCTCTAACTGCAACAGAGATTATTTTCAATAAATCGAAGTCGTCATTATCAATAGATAATAGAAGACCTTTTGATAAAAGAAAATCACCTACTAAAACGGCAATTTTATTTTTCCACAAGGCATTAATTGAAAAGAAACCACGTCTTCTGTTAGAATCATCAACCACATCATCATGAACTAATGTTGCTGTATGGATTAACTCAATAACGGAAGCACCGCGGTAGGTCCGATCATTAACTTCTCCTTTATTAAGCATTTTAGCCACCAAAAAAACAAACATCGGACGCATTTGCTTTCCTTTTCTATTGACAATAAAATGGGTGATTTTATTAAGAAGAACAACACGGGAAGACATGAACAATTGAAACTTTTTTTCAAAAAGTTCCATTTCATGTGCAATAGGTTGTTTTATTTTTTCTACGGTTTTCAAGATTTGGCAAATATAAGTCTTATTTGTCTTACAAAAATCAACTTATAAATCATTTAAACTACTTTTAATAGATTAAGCGTATTGTTTACATTATAAAAAAAATTTATAGTTAGTATTTTATTAATATTCATTAAATTTACTTTAACTTTTTTTCTTTTCATTTTATGGGATTAACAATAATTTTTTAATACTTTTACCTCAAATTAAAAACATATAACATGAAAAAAATTACATTATTATTTAGTTTAATGATTGGTACTTTAGTTTATGCACAGGAAGATCCAACATTCTTCTTTTCTTTTGAGTCTGATGAAGGTTTCACTTTAGGAGATATTAATGGTCAACAAGGATGGGTTTCAACTGGTGATGGGCAAGGAACATTTGTACAGAATCAAGTTATTACTGACGCTGATGCTACTGATGGTGTTAACTCCTTTAGAAGTGTAACAGAAGATGCATTCCCTCCACAAGAGGGTCCAGTAATTGGTGGTTTCTACAATTTTGATAACCCAATTGCTAGAAATGGCGCTTCAATATCCTTTGATGTAAAAATTGAAGACGATTTTGATAATGACGGTAATGATTATAGATTCGCAGCTGTAGGAGAAACCACAGAAGGCTTATTTTTAGCTTTTTTAGTTGACTTTGCATTTGATGGAACTATTAGAGCAGTTGAGGATGGTGATTTTTCTAGTTTAGGAACTTGGGTAGAAGGAGTATGGTACAATGTAAGAGTTGAAACGACTTCTACAACTGCTACCTACTTTTTAGATGACACAGAAATATTTTCATCAGATATATTAACTGAAGTAGACTTTTTAGACATTAGATTTGTAAATGATAATTTTGGTGGTTCTGCATTAATTGATAACATCGAAGTTTTTGAAGGTACTCTCTCAAACCAAGAATTTGAGCAAGAAAATGCTTTTGTACAATATGTAAACAATAATAGATTGTTTATGCAGGCCAATGTAAATATAGATAATGCTCAAATCTTTGACATGTCAGGAAGACAAATAGCCAACGAGCGTTTTAACAATAGCCAGAATGTAAATATTGATTTAAGCAGCTTTGCTAACGGTGTTTATATTGTAAAAGTAGCTACTGAAAATGGAGATAATTCTTTTAAAATTATTAAATAAATAACATTATTTATCTATATTACAAAAACCACCATTTTGGTGGTTTTTTTATTGCCCATTTTTTATTTATTTAGCTGTATAAGTTTTACGAAAACGTTTGAAATAATTAAATTTGCAAAAAATTAATAAACGTTTTTATACATTACATATGTCACAACCAGATTTATACGAAAAGGAATTAGCACTACAGGCAGATAAAAGAAAAGCTGCAGTAAAATTCATTAAAAACATTAATGATTTATGGTATGATAAATCTATTGAATTAGTGATTTTTAAAAACAACCTCATTGACCAAAATGTTAGTGAAGTTCTCAATTTACATGATTATGCTGGGAAATTTGTTGGCAAGCCTATTTCAGTTTTTGATACTTCTGAATTAGCAGAAGCCATTGCTCGCCTTGATCTACCTCCATCTAAAATAGATATTGGTAAACTGAGTTACGAATTTCATGCTGAAGATTACAATGGAGATACTACAGATTTTGTTTCTAATAAGCTAAAATCAGCTCAAAATATAGAGCCAATTCATCCTCAAGATGTTGTCTTGTATGGATTTGGTAGAATAGGAAGGTTGTTAGCAAGAGAATTAATGGCAAAAACTGGTAAAGGAGCTCAAATGCGACTTCGTGCTATTGTTACGCGTGGAGAAGTAAACGAAAACGTACTTGAAAAACGTGCATCTCTTTTAAAAACAGATTCTGTACACGGCCTATTTAATGGTACTGTTGATATAGATGTCAAAAATAAGTGTTTGGTTATTAATGGTACTAGCGTACATATGATATCTGCTAATCAACCAGAAGATATTGATTATACCAATTACGGAATAAAAAATGCTTTAGTTATTGATAATACAGGTGCATTTAGAGATCAAACAGCATTAGCAAGACACCTAAAGGCTAAGGGGGCAAAACGAGTTTTATTGACCGCTCCAGGGAAAGGAGTACCTAACATTGTTCATGGTGTCAATCAAAATGACGTTAATCCTGAAAAAGATTTTATTTATTCAGCTGCATCATGCACAACAAATGCAATTACTCCTGTACTTAAAGCTGTTGAAGAAAGTTTTGGTATTAAAGATGGACATTTAGAAACTATTCATGCGTATACAAACGATCAAAACTTAGTAGATAATATGCATAGCAAGTACAGAAGAGGTCGTGCTGCCGCATTAAATATGGTAATTACAGAAACGGGAGCAGGTAAGGCTGTGTCTAAAGCTTTACCAGCATTGGAAGGAAAATTGACTTCCAATGCTATTCGGGTTCCTGTGCCAAATGGCTCTTTAGCTATTCTTAAATTAAATCTTGAGAAGAAGACTAGCCTAGAGGCCATGAATGCATGTTTAAAGAAATATGCATTAGAAGGTAATTTAGTAGAGCAAATAAAATATTCAATAGATAATGAACTTGTCTCTAGTGACATTATAGGTTCTTCTGCACCGAGCATATTTGATAGCAATGCTACACAAGTCCACAGTAACGGTACTAGTGTTGTGCTTTATGTATGGTATGACAATGAGTATGGATATTCACATCAAGTAATTCGCTTGGCTAAATATGTCTCTCAAGTAAGAAGATTTACCTATTACTAAACCAGTCTGTTAGTTTAGTTTTCTAAAAAAGGGGTCTAATTTACATTAAACCCCTTTTTTGTTTTAAAAGATCAATTTTATGATCTCATTAATGTGCAAATAAATAGTTAATCATATTCAAGAATAAGCAAAATTAATCTTGGTTAGGTTCAATAGATAAATCATTAAGTTCCTCAAGCGCATCCTTTATTTCCTTTTGCGTACCATGTAATTTATTTTTACAAAACTTGATTAGGCTTGTAGCTCGATTAACTTGGCTTAGTAAATCATCTACCTCTACTTCTTCACTTTCAATTTTACTTACTATTTGATTTAATTCAGTAATTGCTTCTTTGTAGGATAATTTAATCTTGCTCATAATTTGTTATTTTTTTAATCTGTGCTTCCAATTCGCCTTTGTGCAACTTAACATGAATTAGGTCATCAATTTTAAAATTTCGAACATCTTTTTCAACTTGATTTTTTCTAGAGATTATTGCATAGCCTTTCTTAAGTAAGTTATTTGGTGATGATAATTCAACTTTATTTGCTATCAAATTTAATGCATATTCATTTTTTAAATAAATATTATTAAGAAAAAAAGTGAGATTTTTATTCACCTGTGTTAATTGATCATTCTCTTTTTCATAGACTTCTTCTGTATTTCGAAGAATACTAATTTGGGCATTTTCTATGTTCTTCTTTGTTTTACTTAAATAATACAATGTTGACTTATCAATCCTTAACTGTACATTTCTAAGCATACTATTTTGATTTTCGTTTTTTTGTCGCAACTGAAAATCAATTGATTGTTGAATATTCTTTAAATGTATAGTGGCTGATTGAATTGACTTAGGATAAGCCTGGAGTAGACCGTTAATGGATTGTTGAAGTCTTTCTTCTTGGCTATAAAATTGTTCAACTATAAAGTAAGCTGTTTGTGTTGGGGTTATTGTATTGGTATGAGCAACCATTTCAGCGATTGTTTGGTTGGTAGAATGGCCTATACCAGTAATAATTGGAAGTGGAAACTGAGTAATAGCTTTACAAAGTTCATAATTGTTGTAGGCATTCATTCCAACATCTCCCCCACCACCTCTAATAATTAGGACTAAATCGAACTTTTTAATCCAATTATTTTGAATATAATTAAGTTGTTCTAAGATTGTTTTTGCTGCATGATCACCTTGCAATACAGCTGGAAAGAGTTGATAATTGATTGAAAAACGCTTTGCCTCTTGGTGCATCACCTCATTAAAATCAGCATACCCCTTACTAGTATTGTAGGAGATTATAGCTAAGTTTTTTGGTATTTCTGGAAAAGGCAATTTTTTGTTAAGTTGAAATAGCCCCCTTTTCTTAAGGAGATTGATATTATCTTCCTTTTCCTTGGCCATATTACCCAATGTAAATTGGGGATCTATGGCAAAAATGTGAATGGAGAAACCGTAAGAAGAATGAAAATTTAATTTACCTCGCAAAAGGACTTCCATTCCTTCATTGAGTTCAGTTTTAGCAATTTCCTTAAACCTTTTATTGATTTTTTTAAATTGTTCATTCCAAATAACCGATCTTATTTCAGCTTTAACCTGACCTCTATTTCGTTCTACTAAATCTGGAAAACAATGCCCTGTTCTAGGGTAATAATTTAATTTTGCAATTTCAGCTTGTATCCAAAAATAACCATTATAGTGCTCAAGAATCATGTTTTGTAGACTCTTGGTAATATCAGATAATTTGAAAATTTTTGGAGGTTTCAAACGCTATACTCTTCCTTTTAAGGCATTAAACACCCAAGCATTAGCTAAAAAACCTATCCCTACTGCACCAAAGCCCCATCCAGCTATCTCTTGATAGCGAAACAGACCTAAAGCAATTAAGCCTAAACCAACAACAATCATAATTAAAGTTGCCCAAGCTAAAACAGTATTTTTATTCATCATTCCCATGTTTGTCTAATTTTTGAGTAAACAAAAATACCAAAGTTTTTTAATTGACAAATTATTTTTTGGCATGGTAATTGAAAACTATTCTATAAAATTAAAAACAATGAAATATACAATCGTACTAGCATTAGCTTTAACAACAACTTTTGGCTTTTCTCAAAAAAGACAAATGCAACAAGTAGACCCTGAAAAAAGAGCTCAACAAAAAATTGATCGCTTGGATGCAGAGCTACAGTTAAATGAAAATCAAAAAGAAGAATTAAAGATCTATTTTACTGAAGTACAAAAAGAATCTAGAGTTTCTAAGAGAGAAATGGTTCAACGTAGAAGTGCAAATCAAACTGTAAGTGCAGATGGTTCTGATTTAAAAACAGTAAGAAATAATTCTATGAATTCAAGGAAAGAAGCTACGGAAGAGAAAATGAAATCTATTCTTTCTGATGATCAATTCAAGAAGTGGAAAGAGATGAAAGAAGAAAGAGGAGAACGTGTATCAGAACGCCAACGTAGAGGAGTAAGAAAAGGTGAAGCGCGTGGACAAAGAGGTGAAAGACAAGGTAAAGAAAGAGATAGGAAAAGGGTGAGAGGAAATAGAGGTTAGTCAATAAAGTCGTAACTTCATTTGATAAAAAGGCTATTCTATAAATATGAATAGCCTTTTTTATTTGAAATATTTTTCATTTACTTACCTAGTTGAGCTGGATTCAATTTGATATTTCAAATTTTGAAAAAATGAAACTTTCTATCTTTTTACTATTAATAAATTAGACAATTAGCTTATTTAATTTTAAAAATCATATACAAGGTGAATACTACCAAAGTAATTTCGAGGTAAACCTGGATAGAAAAAGCGTGGTTCTGCTCCTCCAAAACCAACTGCGTTTGGAAGAACACTTGCTACATAGTTTTCATTTAATGCATTATTCACCCCAAGACTAAACTGTGCCTTTAAACTTTGATGAATTTGCCATTCGTAGTCCATTTTTAAATTGATTAATCGGTATGCTGGAGCATATAATGAGTTTTCATCATTAACAGGCGTACTACCCACATAATTAAAGTTTGAAAAAAACCGTAAATTTTTATAAATAACAGCATCTACACCCAGATTAATTTGCTGAGCTGGAATACCAGTAAGTTCATTACCAGAAAAATCTTCTTCCTCATCAATAAACTCTCTAAATTTGAAAAAGTTAAAACTACCAGAGAAATAGGGTTCCAAATAAAAATTTGGAGAAATACTCAAATAGGATTTCAATAATACTTCTATTCCGTCATGACGTGTTGCACCAGCATTTCTTCCTACAAAACGGTCCTCCTCTACGCGTTCTGCAACAATTAAATTGGTAACATCCATTCGGTAAACATTAACTTCAGATGTTAGTAGATTAGACCACCAACTAGACTTCCAAGCAAGCTCATAGTTCCAACCTTTCTCGGGTCTTAATTCGGTATTAAATAATCCTTCTTCAGTTAAACTTTCAGCAACTGTTGGTACAGAAAAGCCTTTACTTACAGACGCTTGTAAACTTTGATTTTCGTTCAACAAATAACTTAATCCAACTTTTGGTAAAAATTGAGTGCCGTAAGAGAAACTCCCCGAAGTATCAATTCCATCATTAAGAAATAAATCCTCCAACTGATATCGAGTTGAATTTACTGAAAACCCAATGTCAAAAAACCATTGTTTAGTGAGTTCATAATTGGCATCAATAAAATAATCAATATAAAATCTTTCCTGATCAAAATTGGTCAAGATATCGCCTCTAACACTCCCTAAATTTTCAAATTCTTGATATAAGTTTGCAAAAGTTGAAGTGGAATAAAATTCCTTCATGAATTCTGTTCCTGTTTGAAGTTTCAACTTTCTATTAGCTAAATTAAATTCACTTTCAAACACACTTCTTACACCAAAAGAAAAATTAGCTTCAGTTAATATATCAAACGGGCGTGGTTCATTACTATCTCTAAAATTTGAAAAAACAGAAGTTGAATTTCTAAGATTTTTATTGAATTCGTGACTAATATTTGCTCCTAGCACAAAACGATCATAAGCTTCAAAACCTTGTGACTCTAACCAATTAGTGGGTGCTATTTCAGGATTGTTTTGAAAATCGGTAGGGGTTATTGAACTTGGTATGAAAGCTTTTAAACGAGTATAAATGCCTAAAAAATTCAAGTTTGTTTTTTCATTATTCACCAGAGATGCTTTAAAATTTACAGATTCTCTTTCAAACTCACTATTTTGTCTAAATCCATCAATTTGCATTTGTGAATAACTCACCAAATAATTGGCATTTCCTTCCTGAACATTAGCTAACGTATTGAAGCGTTGAAGTCCAAAACTCCCTTGTGTATAATTGATCTTGGCTTGATTTCCTGCTTCAATACGTTGCTTATGCTTGAGCTGCAGCACTCCTCCAAGACCGCTTCCATAGGGCGTTGAATTAGGCCCTTTTATAATTTTCAATTCAGCTAAGTTTTCTAAATCTATATCTTCAAAAATACTCTCTCCATTCCCAAAGGTAATAGGAATATCATCCACATATACCTTTAATCTATCCGTTGAAAATTGAGACCTAGCCCCTATCCCTCTTATGGTGATCCGATTGGTATTAAAGTTACCCTGTTGCATGAATACACCAGGAATTCGGTTAAGAACTGGAGTTAAGATTACATTATTATCTCTATTGATTTCTTTCTCGTCTACAAAATTTATTGGAGAAGTAGTCTTTCTCAAGTCGACTTCATATCTTGTACTTAGTTGTACAGGTTGTAGTGAAGTTGTATCACTCTGAGAAAATCCATATTGGATTATAACTAGTAGAAAAAATAATAGTAAATTTTTATTCATCTTTTATTTGCAAAAAAAATATTTCAACAGAAATTGGTAGCTTATTTCTGATAAAAATAACTTTTTTACTTCTTGATTATTTTTTGTGTGTACTTCCCTTCATTTGTATTGATTTCAAGAAAATAAACTCCCGAAGAGAAACCAGTTAAATCTAAATATTCATTAGTAAGTTGAATAGTTACTTTTTTGCCTTGAACATTCACTAATTTCAAGTCTTGGATTTGAATATCTTTTGGTAAATTGACAAATAACTTATTTTCTACAGGATTTGGATATAGTTCAACTCTACTTGAAATTTCATTTTGAACAGATAAGGTCTCCTGACCATTAACATTAATAATAATCTGTTGCGGATTTGCTGAAATGTTATTCACATTAATATATTCATCAATATCACAGTTAGGAGCTTTAAACCAGCCATGGTGTGTTTCTCCTTCGTCATTTAGCCCAAAGGCAAAAAGTTTAAAATCACTAGGATTGGTAAATCCATTATCACTAGCCTCTTGATTAGGTGGTAAATCCACTTCCACCACTAAAACTTTTCCTGCAGGTATAAGTGCTTCCCAACCAAAAACTACAGCAACAGCTTCATCTGCAAAAGAAAAAAAGGTGTGTTCTTTACTCTCTACTAATGTGAGGACATTCTCTGGATCAGACAAATCACGACTATCTGCATAATATACATTAATTGTTCCAGTGATATCATCACCCCGACTTACCCCTATTTCTACCGAAGTAACCAAAAATGGTTCATGAATATCATGGTCTTCATTTAGTTGAAAAGAACGAGCATATACGTTTTGGTGGTAATCGCCATAAAATTCTGAGGAAGGGACACTTACCCAACAAAGTAATGCTGCCCCTGTTACATTATTTTGATCTATGTTTTGACTAATTGTAGTAACTGATGAGCTTTGCGCATAAAGATTGATGCTTAAAACAAATAAGCATAAAAGATTAAAGTATTTTTTTTTCATTATCTAGATTATTTACATTTACCAAAAATATTTAAAATAATGGTGAAGTATTCTTTTTTAAAGACTTTTTTTTGTTTCAGCTCTGTTTTCCTATTTGCATCAAATTTAATTTCACAAACTCAAATTCCTTTTTTTAATGGACATAAAAACCAAACAGCAACTTATGAACAAATCATAAGTTATTGGCAAGAAGTAGCTCAGCATACTAACCAGATTCAAATTAACTCCTATGGCAATACAGATAGCGGGCACCCATTACATCTAGTTACGCTACAACCGCTTGATGAAGTGCAATCCAACTTACTCATAAATAACAATATTCACCCTGGTGAGCCTGATGGTATTGAAGCTACTATACTGCTAGTAGAAAATTACTTAAGTGGGAAAAATGAATTCCCTAAACATACTCAAATTCATTTTATAGTGGCTTATAATGTTGGAGGTATGCTAAACAGAAATGCTACAACTCGAGCTAATCAAAATGGACCAGAGGAATATGGCTTTAGGGGGAATGCAAAAAATTACGATTTAAATCGTGATTTCATAAAAGCTGATACTAAGAATAGTTTTTCTTTTTTTGAGCTATTTCATCAAATTGACCCCGATATATTTATTGATAATCATGTGAGCAACGGAGCTGATTATCAATACACGCTCACCTACCTCTTTAGTCAGCATAATAAGTTGGGTGGCCCTTTAGCTGAATATCAAGAAAATAAAGTTATCCCTGAAATAACCCAAAATTTATCTGATAAAGGTATCCCTTCAACCCCTTACGTAAATGTATTTAATGCTCCACCCAACAATGGTTTTGCACAATTTTTAGACACGCCTAGATACTCTAGTGGCTTTACTTCTCTATGGAATAATATAAGTTTCTTAATAGAAACACATATGCTTAAAGATTATGTAAATCGCGTTCAAGTTACTTATGAAACCATGCTAGAAAGTGTCCAATTTCTTGAAGAAAACCATCAAGACCTTAAAGAAAAAAGGAAAGAGCAAAATAATTACTGGCAACAACAAACTCATTACCCTGTTCATTGGAAGTTAGATTCCACAAAAACAACTCCTTATAATTTTAAAGGCTTTGCATATAGCTATCAAAAAAGTGAACTAACAGGACAAGAAAGATTGATTTATCATAGCGACCAACCCAATGAATTTGAATTGAACTATTACAATCATTATAAAGCTATTAAAGAGGTTAGAATACCACAGTTTTATGTGATTCCAAAAGCTTGGAACGAAGTTGTAGAACGTTTAAATGCTAATGGTATTGAAACTCAACAAATTCAATCCGATAGCCTTATTGAAGTTGCAGCAGTGAAAATTGAAACTTATGAAAGCTTAACTTCTCCTTATGAAGGTCATTATTTACATTACAATACAACCACTTCAGAAAAAAATAAAAGAATTCAATTTCAAAAAGGTGACTTACTGGTGCCTGTTCATCAAAAGGGAATAAGATATATCTTAGAAACATTAGAACCAGAAGCTACAGATTCCTTTTTTAATTGGAACTTCTTTGATACTATTCTTCAAAGAAAAGAAGGTTTTTCTCCATATGTATTTGAGGAGAAAGCAATAAAATTTTTGAATGCTCACCCTAAGATAAAAGAAGAATTTGAAGCGCTAAAAAAAGCTGACAAGGACTTTGCTAAAAATCATTACACACAATTAAATTGGATATATGAAAAATCTGGAATTCAAGAAGAGGCGTACTTGCACTACCCTATATTCAAAGTTTATTAGGGGAGTATATTCCAAATAATTCTTTTATGTTAGCATAAGTATTGGTAAGGGCTTTCTCGGTTTTAGCTGGAGATTTCCACTTTACTTTTGTTATCCCCTCTTCTAATTGTGGCGTGAGTTTCTTTTTTGAAGTAGAAAACATTTCGAACCAAAACGTTTCTTTAAGTTTATATTTTCCTTTACGCTTCATAATATGATAGGTAACGGTTAAAAACTCCGTGATTTCTAGCTGATCAATACCTGTTTCTTCCTGTACTTCTCTAATAGCGCACTCTTCCATGGTCTCTCTTCGCTTCTTGCCTCCTTTAGGCAAATCCCAGCGGTTATTTCTAAAAATAAAAAGTGTTTTACCCTCTTCATTTTTAACAAGTCCACCACCAGCAGTTACTGTTTTCAGCTTTTTTTTTAGATGTTTTAATAACTTTTCTTCTTTTTTATGAAATAAGTTGACGTAAAAAAATTGGCCATTTTTAACATCCTTAATTAACTTTTTGATTTTCACTTTCTTGATTGGCAAATTTACATAGCCAGGCCCATAATTTTCTTGGGTTGATAAAATGATGGGGATATCGTTTAGAAAAACTTTGTACATTTGCACTTATGATTTTAGATGAACAAAACGCCAAAAAAACTGCCGAATTACTATTGCAAATTAAAGCAATTAAGTTGAATCCACAAACCCCTTTTACTTGGGCCAGCGGTTGGAAATCTCCAATTTATTGTGACAATCGTATAGTACTTTCTTACCCAAGCATTAGAAATTATGTTGCTCATGAAATTGCAAAGGGCATAGAGGTAAAATGGGGGAAACCAGATGTAATTGCGGGTGTAGCCACAGGAGCCATTGGAATTGGTATTTTAGTAGCTGATGTTTTGGGTTTGCCTTTTGTTTATGTTAGGCCTGAACCAAAAAAACACGGCAGAAAAAATCAAATAGAAGGACACATAGAACAACATCAAAACGTTGTGGTGGTTGAAGATTTAATAAGTACTGGAAAAAGCAGTATAAATGCGGTTAATGCTTTAAAGAATGAGGCGCAGGCAAGAATAAAAGGCATGTTTGCTATATTTACTTATGGTTTTGATACCTCTGTAGAAAATTTTAAGGATCAGCATATTGACTTGGTTACTTTAAGTGATTATGAGCATTTAATTCAACAGGCCTTTGAAACCAATTATTTAAATAATAAAGAGCATAATACCTTGAAAAACTGGAGAATAGATCCGGCCAATTGGAATAACAAATAATTAAACAAATGCATTTAGAGAGCCCAGAAGTAGAGATAAGTAAGAGTCAGAAACAAATATTTGATTTTTTAGTCAGTGTAGAAAATTTTGAAAGAATTATTCCTGAAAGCATTGAAAAATTTGAACTACTTGATAGTGAAAGTTTTCTTTTTCAATTGAAAGGAATGCCTGTTTTAAAACTTCAACTAAAAGAAAAAGAAGATCATTCAAAAATCATTTTAGGCGCCAAAAGCGAAAAACTTCCCTTCACATTAACGGCACATATTGATGCCGTTGATGAGCAAAATTCAAAATTTAAATTGATATTTGAAGGAGAATTTAATGCTATGATGAGCATGATGATTAAATCCCCAATTAAAAAATTTATTGCTACTCTTTCTGAAAATATTCAGAAGATTTAGGTTTTATATAAGAAGTCTTATATTGAGAGGCAAACTAAAAGAACTTTTAAAATATCATTTTGATTTCTTTGACATCAAAATCCTTTAACTGATTGTTTTCAAATTCTATTTGTAATCTTCCATTGTCATTGACTTGTCTAATAATTCCGGGAAGAAAATTACCATCTAAGTAAAACATAGAGGGTTTCTGCAACCGAAATAAATGCAAATGATAAACTTCTTTAAGGTGTGTAAAATTTGCAAACTGTAGATGGCTTTCAAAATTTTGAAATGCATCAATGATTTTTTGAAAAATAGGTTCAATCTCAAAATCACGCTTAAATGTTTTTTTTAAAGAGCTTGCTTGTGGAAGTTGATCAAAATTTGTTTGGTTAATGTTTATACCAATTCCTATTACGCATCTTTTTATAAAGCCTGATTGTAAGATATTTTCTATTAAAATACCTCCTATTTTTTTATTTTGAATAATTAAATCATTTGGCCACTTAAACTGTAACTTTTCAAAACCTAAATCTTGAAAAGCCTGTATCAATTTTAAAGTAACTAATAAGTTAATTTTAAATGATTCATTTACCGGTAATTTTAGATTTGGAAACAAAAATGAAAAGGTTAAATTTTTACCTGATTCGGTAATCCAAGCTGCGCCCAGTTGCCCTTTACCATTATATTGATGTTTTGTAATTAAACAAAGACTAATGGATGATGGTAAAGAATTATAATAACTCTTTATCTCATCATTTGTAGAAGCGCATTTTTTTAATCTAATTATTTTCAAATTCGAAACTTTTGTACGATAAATCTTTTGTTAAGTAAAGCTTTTATAAAACAAAAAAACATAACTTTGCGACAAATTTAATAAATATAATAAGCATTGAACGAAAAAAACACTGATCAACTTATAACGCAAGTAATAAAAGGTATTGAAGAGGTTAAGGGAGAAGATATTACCATCCTTGATTTAAGAAAATTAGAAAACACTGTAACCGATTATTTTATAATTTGCAGTGGAAGTTCAAATACACAAGTTGATGCTATAACTCATTCCATCAGAAAAACAGCAAGTAAAGCACTAAAAGACAAACCTTTTAGTATTGAAGGAACTTCTAATTCAGAGTGGATTATAATGGATTACATCAACCTTGTTGTTCATGTGTTTCAAAAACAAGTTAGAGAATACTATGCTATAGAAGAATTATGGGGTGATGCAGAAATTACTAATATAGCTACAAATTATTAATTAATTATTAGATGAATCCAAAACAAAATAAAAATACAAGAAAGAATTCAACAAGTAATAAATCAAAAGGTCCACAAAGACCTAAGTTTAATTCATGGTGGATATATATTGGAATTATTGCTATTTTTTTAGGTGTTCAATTATTTGGTGGTGGCGGTTTCAACAAAATTCAAGAAACTAGTCCAAGTGAATTTGAGAGCTTTTTGAAAAATGGTGACATAGAGCGTGTTGTGATTATCAAAAACAATCGAGTTGCAGAGGTTTTTTTAACACCTGAAGCAAAGGATCAGCCGCAGCATGATCGAGTTAGAGAAAATGAAGTTTTTCCTTCTCCAAATACTCCACATTATAAATTTGAATTTGGGGATTTACAAAATTTTGAAAATAAAGTTAATCAAACCATTAGAGAGAATAATCTTGATACAAAAGTGTCTTTTGATACACAAACCAATGTGTGGGGTGATATCCTTATTGGCTTACTCCCATTTGTTTTAATTATTGGTATTTGGATTTTCATTATGAGAAGGATGAGCGGTGGAGCTGGTGGTGGAGCCGGTGGTCAGATTTTTAATATTGGTAAGTCAAAAGCCAAGTTGTTTGATGAAAAAACGGATGTAAAAACATCGTTTAAGGATGTAGCAGGTTTAGAAGGTGCTAAGGATGAGGTACAAGAAATTGTAGATTTCTTAAAAAAGCCAGACAAATATACAAATCTAGGTGGTAAAATTCCTAAAGGTGCTATTTTAGTAGGGCCTCCTGGTACAGGAAAAACTCTTTTAGCAAAAGCTGTTGCTTGTGAAGCAGGTGTTCCTTTTTTCTCACTATCAGGTTCAGATTTTGTTGAAATGTTTGTTGGAGTAGGTGCTTCTAGAGTAAGAGACTTGTTTAAGCAGGCCAAAGATAAGTCGCCTTCAATCATTTTTATTGATGAAATTGACGCAATCGGTAGAGCACGTGGTAAAAGTAACTTTTCAGGTTCTAATGATGAGCGTGAAAACACGTTGAATCAATTGCTTACTGAAATGGATGGTTTTGGAAGTAAAACAAATGTTATTGTTTTAGCAGCAACCAATAGAGCTGACGTTTTAGATAAAGCTTTAGTTAGGGCTGGAAGATTTGACCGACAAATCTATGTAGACTTACCGGATTTAAATGAACGTAAGCAAATTTTTGAAGTTCACCTCAAGCCTCTTAAGAAAATTGATGATGAGCTTGACACAGACTTTTTAGCAAAACAAACACCAGGATTTTCTGGAGCTGACATAGCTAATGTTTGTAATGAAGCAGCATTAATTGCTGCAAGAAATAACCATAAAGCAGTCGGAAAACAAGATTTCTTAGATGCAGTAGATAGAATTATAGGTGGACTGGAAAAGAAAAATAAAATAATGACCATTGAAGAGAAGAAAGCAATTGCTTTTCACGAAGCTGGTCATGCAACTGTAAGCTGGTTACTTGAACATGCAGCTCCTTTGGTTAAAGTAACTATTGTACCTCGTGGTCAATCATTAGGAGCAGCCTGGTATTTACCAGAAGAAAGGTTAATCGTGAGAACCGAACAGATGCTAGACGAAATGTGTGCTACCATGGGCGGCAGAGCAGCTGAAAAAGTGATCTTTGACAAAATATCTACAGGTGCGCTAAGTGATTTAGAGAAAGTCACCAAACAAGCAAAAGCAATGGTTACTATTTATGGCTTAAACGAAAAGGTTGGAAATTTAACTTATTACGATTCACAAGGTCAAGAACCTAACTTTACTAAGCCTTATAGTGAAAAAACTTCTGAACTAATTGATAAAGAAATTTCAAAAATTATTGAAGAACAATATAATAGAGCAATTGATATTTTAGAAAAAAACAAAGAAAAGTTAACCCAACTTGCTGAAATTTTACTTGAAAAAGAGGTGATTTTCAAAGATGATATGGAGCAAATTTTTGGTAAACGTCCCTTCAAGAAAAAAGAAATGGTAGAGCCAAAAATGAAAAAAAATAGCAAAGAAAAGCTGTCAGAAAATGGAACTCCTGAAAAAAACGACTCCGAAAGCAGTGAGATGGAAGTTGAAAATGAGGCTGAAAAAAAGACGGAAGACAAAGACACCAACAAAAGAAAATCAAAGCAAAATAGTTCAACCGAAAAAGAAAAAAATAAGTCAACTGACGAATAAAATCAGTTGTGAAACCTCTATAAAATTTTGATTTAAGTATTTAAAATATTGTTTTTGGTTCCAAGTTAATATAAAATTATCTTAAGGGTAAATTCATTAAGTTTTAACAAAATTTGTTTTACAAATGTTTTGAGTGTTTATTTTTTTATATTTGAAATCATAAAACCCCTGTAGTAACAAATGAATTTTTTTAAACGTCTTTTTGGAAAATCAAGTAAGAAGAAGACTGGTAAATCTGAAAAAGATCCAGATTTAAGCAAATTTACACCAGAACCTAAACTTCCCATAGATGAGATGTTTACGAAAAAATTTACTGAAAATGGTGGTAAGTTTCTCTATTGTGAAAGTGAAAGCGAACTTCAGGATGCTTATAAAAATATTCTTTCAGAGAATGATTGGCAAGAGGCTGAAGTGTTTTGCATAAACAAATCAATACAAAAGAAATTCAACATTGCAGACACACAAATTGATGTAAACGAAAGCGCTGAGTATTTTTTAACAAGTTGCGAATACTTAATAGCAAATACTGGTGCTCTTCTCGTTACTTCAAAACAAATTGGTGAAAAAAAATTGAGTGAGTTGCCAATTAACTTCATTGTTATTGCTAGAACTAGTCAATTACTAGAAACTATAGGTGAGGGACTTCAGTTAATTAAACAAAAAAACAAAAAGCAAATTCCGTCCAACATCACAACTCTGAAAAATTTTAAAATTTTAGAAAGTGGACAAGAAGACTTTATGACCTATGGTAGTCCAAGCAAAAATTTGTATCTACTACTGTTAGAAGATCTATAAAGATGAAAGAACTCATAAAAAGGTCTATAACAGGACTCATATATATATTTCTAATTGTTGCTTCTACATTATTAGGTAAAGAAGCATTACATACTGTTTTCTTATTCTTTGGAATGATTTGTTTATATGAAGTACAAAAACTTCTCAAGTATAGATCAATTTTAAGCTATATTATTTTTTTGGCTCTAATTCTAATTAATCTAACTACAACCTTACTACAAGAATACTTTATCTTTCTAATACCAATTTTTATAATTGTAAGTGTCGTTTTAATTAGGAACCTATTTTCATATAATAACAGTTTAACTACTGTAAATAAATATTTGGTAATTTACTTTTACATCATACCAGCCTTTGTTTTGTTACCAAATTTACCAGACTTCTCAAATCAGAATATGGTTAATAGTCCACCTGAACCGCTCATATTAATTGGATTTTTTCTCTTGGTATGGTGCAATGATTCATTTGCTTATGTTTTTGGAAAAAACTTTGGGAAAAATAAGTTATTTGAACGTATTTCCCCTAAAAAAACTATTGAAGGATTTTTAGGTGGTGTGTTTATGTGCATCATAGCAAGCTTTATATTTTTTAAGCTTACTGAAGTGCTAAATTTATTTACTTGGGTTGGAATGGCAATTTTTGTAAGTATTTTTGGTACCATTGGAGACTTGGTACAGTCTAAGTTTAAACGAGTTGCACAAGTTAAAGATAGTGGAAATATTATTCCTGGACATGGAGGAATATTTGATCGGATGGATAGTACAATATTTTCCATTACATTTGTATATGGATTCTTAATAATTATTAATTATGTTTCATAAAGAAGGTACTAAAATACTTACTATAGCATTCCTATTATTATTAGGAATTAATTTATTTACCAATTACTACTTTACCAATACTAGCATTATTTATATTATTTTTGGTGTGAGTTTAATTTTATTTTTTCTAATAGCTCAGTTTTTCAGAAACCCTTCAAGAGGTATTGATGAAAGCGATGACTATGTTGTATCTCCTGTAGATGGAAAAATTGTTGCCATTGAAGAAGTAGAAGAAAACGAATATTTTAAAGATAAAAGAATTCAAGTTTCTATATTTATGTCTCCAATTAACGTTCATGTAACACGTTATCCATTGAGTGGAACAATTTCCTATAGCAAATATCATCCAGGAAAATTTCTGGTTGCATGGCACCCTAAATCATCAGAAGAAAATGAACGCACAACAGTGGTCATAAATTCTAAGAATTATGGCGAAGTTCTTTACCGACAAATTGCTGGTGCTGTAGCCAAAAGAATAGTAAATTATGCCGCTGAAGGACAAAATGTAAAACAAGGTAACGACAGTGGATTCATTAAGTTTGGGTCAAGAGTGGATGTGTTCCTCCCTTTAGGCTCAAAAATAGAAGTGAAATTGAATCAAAAAACCCGAGGTGGGGAAACCATAATTTCAAAAATTTAATTATGGAAGACTTATACAAATTAACTGAAAATGAACTTGAGCAACTTTTTAAAATTGCATTTAAAAAAGTGAGTGAAACCAAGATACAGTTTAAACAAGATACACTTTTATACTTCTATGCATACTATAAACATGCCAATGACCAGAGTAGTCTAAAAGTTGTTCATCAACCAGAAAATGGCGAGGAATTGGTAAATGCCTTTAAAGCCAATGCACTTTTTCAAATTAGGGGTTTAAGCTCTAGAGATGCTAAAATTAAATATATCCAATTAGCTGAAAAATACTTGGGAAATACTATAACTGATGAGTTGTTTTCCATACTAAAGAAAAACAAAGCATAACAGTATAATTATATCCACGATTCATTACTGCTTTCTAGTTTAAAAAGTATGTAATTTTGAAAAATCTTCGCTTTTTCATAAGCTAAATAATTAATCACTTCTCGACCTGAAGCAGTGTAAATTACTAAATCTGCATGCTGATTTAATTGTTGAAATATATTTCGCTTTAGATATACTGATTGAACTTTATGTAAAGCCAAATATTTAGTATTTGTATTAATACTTCCCCCTCCTATTTTTATTAAATCATCACTAATACTTACGTAAGATTTTTTATACGCCAAATAATTTACAATAACTAAAACCAATAAAATCAGGATTGCTATAGCTGTAGTTTGTGCTAAACCAAAAAAATGATAACCAATCAAAAAAGCAATACCAAAAACTACAGACTGTTGCCAAAACAATCTAATCATATACCTAAAATTACTCTTTAAGTATGCAAATTTTTGATTTCTTGATAAATCGAATATAGCTTCAAAAAAAGTATCTATTTGAGCATTGGTAATACCAACCATTCCTATCTTTTGAGCATCACTAAGCTGTACGGAAGAAGCTTGACTAACAAATAAATTATTAATTTTTAACCACTTTTTGATGGGGTTGGTTTCTATTTCAACAACTTGAGTTTTATTTTTTTTAATGACTTGGTTGATTCGCTTGATGAGTCCATACTCTACTTCAAAGTTGTTTTTTAAACGTAAAACTCGCAGACCAAAATACCTTATCATTACCGATAAAACCGTAATTAAAAAGCCAAGTAGGAGTAAAAATCCAACAAAAATAACTCCAAATGTAAGTGTTTCAGGAATTCGATTAAAAAAATCCTCTTCAAAATCAATAGCCAAAAAATGAGATAATATATCAAAGAAAAAATTAAATAGTGAGCTTATAAATAGTAAGAGTATACTTAGGCCTTTTAAAAAATTTGAGCTAATCCCTACTTTAAATAAAGATATAAAATCTAACTCCATTAAAACTTTTGAATTTCTATAATGGGTATGGATTTGTTTCGCGTCTTGTTGATGTTCATTCTCTTGATCATCAATTACTTCTGGATTCAGCTGTTTAACTTCCTCTAAAAGCTGATTTTTTAAATCTACAGCTACTTCCCTCCTCAAGGCTTTAATAGTGATCTCAGCATTGCCCTCACCTGCAGTTTCTACTTGAAAACCTACTACGTTTAAAAAACGTTGAAATATATTTTGCTCTAGATTTATATTTTGAATTCTTTCAAAAGGAATTTCAACATTACTGCGTTTAATTACCCCATGATTTAGCTGAAATGATTGTCCTTTAATTTGAAATTTAAAATTTATAAACAACAAATAAGCATAACCAAAAGAAAGTGCTACAAGTAAAATTATAGCTAAAATAAAATAGTTGAACACAAAGGCCCTAAAATTCTCATTAAGTAAAGGAATAAAAAATGCGAAGAAATAACGCCTAATTTTTCGAGCTACATCAGCAAAGAAAATAATAAATACACCTCTAAAATCCTGTAACTGTGGACTTGAAAAATCATTTTTATTCATCTTGCTTTTTCTTCATGGTTGGGTCTGTGTGGCTATCTAAAGATTCAAAATCTTTACTAGTTTCATTAGGCTTTTTAAAGTTTTCATCCTCTTCAATTTCTGCAACTTGAAGAATCTTTGACTTAAGTTTTTCTGCTGTGTCAAAGTTAATACCATTGATTACTAAATCACCTGTTGAGGCACCTGCTGTATATATTTTTAAACTATATAATTGAAATAGCCTTAACAAAGGACCTTGTTTAATTTCAACATGTTGTGCACGCTTAAAAGGAACAACAGTTTCAGTAAATACAAAAAACCCTTTTTGATGTATAATATCTAACTCTCTCACGCCAAATTTTCTTCTTGGAAAACCTTTGTGAATTTCAATAGCTGTAAATAAAAATAAAACCGTAATAACTAAATAAATGCCAACAACATATAAATAGGGTACTTCAAAAAACAATAAAGAGAAACCAGGTAAAGGCATTAGGATGAAAAATGGAATCAACCAACCTATCCATAAAACAGTTTTATATTTCTTTGAAATAGATTTTAGTTCTACCTTTTTAAAATCAGGAATAGAAGACAAATCAACTTGTAAATTACTAAACTCCATCTGACCTTTTTGATTTTACATCATTAAATATGGACTTAATTATTCCATCAACTAACCCAATTTTTGGAACGTATACCGATTTTGCTTTACTGTGCTTCATAGCGGTGAGGTAAATTCTAGTAGCTGGAATAATTACATCGGCTCGATCTTCATTGAGTTGCAGCTGTGCAATTCGCTCATCATAGGTCAAAGAATTGAGCAATTGATAGTATGAACTTAAGTAAAAATAGGACAAAGGCTTTCCGGTTTTTTTTCCGCTGTTTTTAAAAATATTATTGATGTTACCTCCAGAGCCTATTAAATTAACTTTGGTAAAACCAGCCAGCATTTTTTGTATCCATTCCTTAAACTCTTCCCATTCTTCTTCCTTAACTAAGTTATTGAGCAATCTCACAGTGCCTATTTGAAAAGATTTTGAAGCCAGTGTTTGTCCTTTAGAATATACGGTGAGCTCTGTACTACCTCCACCTACATCAACATACAAGTAAGTAGAATCATCATTGATTAGTGCGTGTAAATCCGTAGCTGCAATAATTGCCGCTTCTTCCTTACCGTCAATAATTTTAATATCTATACCTGTAGTAGCTAAAATTTCTTGTTTTAATTCTTGTCCATTAGCTGCATCTCGCATAGCTGAAGTAGCACAAGCTTTAAAATCAGTCACCTTGTGTAATTTGATTAAATGTTTATAAGCTTGCATGGCTTCCAGCATACGTTGATAGTTTTCATCCGATATCTTCCCATGGGTAAAAACATCTTCCCCTAATCGAATAGGAATTCTAATCAGAGAGGTTTTTTTAAAATTAGCTGGTTTATCCTCAGGCTCGGTCACTGTTGAAACAAGTAACCTAACAGCATTTGACCCAATGTCTATAGCTCCAAACTTATGTATTTCTAGCATATTGCTTTTATTTATTCTATATGATTACCTGATTTATCTAAGTAATATTGATAGGTAGCAAATTGACTTCTAACAGCATTTGCTTTTTCAGTTTTATATGTATTTATTTTAGAAGGTGAAAGATGTCTAGCTTTTACATTTTCACTCCAACTAATTTCAAAAGTATCTTTTAATTCTTGCTGTATCTGTTCGTCATAAATAGGACAAGATATTTCAACTCTATGATCTAAATTTCTAGTCATTAAATCGGCTGATGAAATATAATACTTAGGATTACCAGCATTTTCAAAAATGTATAATCTTGGGTGTTCTAAAAATTTATCTACCACGCTTATCGCTTCAATGTTTTCGCTTAAACCTTTTATTCCTGGTTTTAAGCAACAAATGCCGCGCACAATCAATTGAACTTTTACCCCCATCTCACTTGCTTCATAAAGTTTGTCTATCATTTTATAGTCAGAAAGCGAATTCATCTTAAATTTTAAACCTGCAGGTAAACCTTGCTTTTTATTTTCAATTTCTTGATCTATTAATTCTTCAAAACGCTCTCTTGTATAATGTGGGCTTACTATCAAATGCTTGTATTTCTTGATTTTATAATTGACTTCAAAAAATTCAAATACTTTTTTTATGTCTTTTAAAATGGAAGAATTAGAAGTAAATAAAGTATAATCGGTATAAATTTTAGCCGTATTTTCATTAAAATTTCCCGTACTTATAAAACCATATCTTTTTACTTTATCATCCTCTTCTACACGTTCTACATAACAGGCTTTGGCATGCACCTTAAGGCCAGTAACACCAAAAACCAATTGAATACCCTCACGCTGCATTCGCTCTGCATATTTGATGTTATTAGCTTCGTCAAAACGTGCTTGTAACTCAATTGAAACCATTACTTTTTTCCCATTTTTAGAAGCATTAATTAATGAGCTGGCAATATGAGACACTTCCGCTAAACGGTAAATGGTAATCCCTATAAACTTCACCTTAGGATCTAATGCAGCTTCTCTTAAAAACTTAACTACATAAGAAAATGTATGATAAGGTGCATAAAGCAAATAATCTTTTTCCCTAATGTGTTTAAACAAGCTCCCGTGAAGCTTTAATCCATTAATAGGCAAAGCTTGGATTTTTTCATATTGTAAATGCTTCGCTTCAAGGGCTGGAAATTTCATATAGTCCCTTCTATTGTGGTATCTACCCCCTGGAATTATACTATCTGCATCATCAATTTGCATTTTATCCAATAAAAAATCAAGTGTATCTTGGTCTATATTTTGATCGTATACAAATCTAACTGGATCTCCGTCTACCCTATCCTTAACACCATCAATAATTTTTTCTATATAACTCTTATTAAAGTCACCATCTAAGTCCAACTGAGCATCACGCGTAATTTTTATCATATGTGCACTCAAATCTTTGTAATCAAAAATATTGAAAAGCGTATCTAAATTATACCTAATTAAATCATCAATAAGCATTACATACTTATTATCGCCTTCAGAAGGCAATACTATGAAACGCTCTATACTACTCGGAATTTCAATTAAAATATAGCGTGTTTTTTTCTTTTTAACTGACTTTTCAATCAACTTAACTGCTAAATAAGCAGCAGAATCTTTCAATTTAGGTACTTCGCTAAGTTCGTTGAGCATTATGGTTACTAAAGCAGGGCTAACTTTCTGAAGAAAAAAATCTTTAACAAACTCTTTTTGATGATCTCTTACTTGTTTTTCATTCACCATAAAAATATTATGATGTTCTAATTCTGTTTGGATTGCTGCTAGTATTTCTAAGCTATCGGCTTGTTGCTTAATAACTATTTGGGTAATTTCATTCAATAAGCGTTTAGCACTTAATCCACCTAACTTCTTTTTAGAAACTTCATCATTATGCTTAGCACGTTTTATAGCCGCATACCGTACCCTAAAAAATTCATCTAAATTATTAGAAAAAATCCCTAAAAATCGAAGTCGTTCAATTAAAGGTACATTGGTATCTGCGGCTTCTTGTAGAACACGCGCATTAAACTGAAGCCAGCTCAGCTCTCGGTTGGTGTATTTTTTATGATTCATTTATCTGTAATCTTTCGGAAAAATATAAAATTCTGTGGTTCCTCGCTGCAAATCTGACCAATTTTCTGAATCTAATTTTAATTTTACAGCACCAGATGTAGGTATATAAGAAAAATATTTATCCCCTAAAAAATTAGCCGTTTCTGTGAAAGCGGGATTATGCCCTACCAAAATTAACTGATTCATAGAGTTGGAAACGTACTTCAAAAAATGAAGCACATCAAACATATCAAAATTGTATAATTTCTCTTGCAGATCTACTTCAGGAGTTTTAATTTGGAGTAAATTTTGAAAGAGATTAGCTGTAGTTTTAGCCCTTACTGCTGTTGAGCTCATAATTATATAATTAGAGTAATCACCTAAGTTCTGTAGAGCCTTAGCTACCACTTCAGCGTCATTATAAGCCCTCTTTTTCAGCGGACGGTCATGGTCGTTTAAATCATTATCCCAAGAGGACTTACCATGTCTAATTAAAATAAGTTCTTTCATTGTTCACAATTTTTAGTTTTCCAAATCTGCAAAAACAAACATTATATCAAGGAGATAAGCGTTCAATTTTCCAATCATAATCCTCTAAAGTAAACCTAAATCGGTCGTGTAAACGATTTGGCCTACCCTGCCAAAATTCAATACTTACAGGTCTTACCAAGTACCCACCCCAATAACTTGGACGTTCTGGTGCTTTGTCTTTGTATAGCTCTTCTAACTTTTTAAGCTGATCTTCTAAAACAGCCCTATTTTTGATGGCTTCACTTTGATTTGAAGCCATAGCCCCTAACTGACTCCCTAAGGGACGAGAAGAAAAATAAGCATCAGAAACTTCAGCTGGCAACTTTTCTGCCGTTCCTTTAATAATCACTTGTCGTTCTACAGCTGGCCAAAAAAAACTACAACACACCTTATTATTGAGGGCAATACTCCGCCCTTTTTCACTTTCGTAATTGGAGTAAAAAATAAATCCATTTTCATTATAAGACTTTAATAACACTACCCTCGTTTTAGGAAATCCATCCTCTCCAATAGTACTTAAGCTAAATGCATTAGCCTCATCTACACTATCGCTATCATCTACTTCATGAAACCATTTTCTAAATTGTTGTAGCGGGTTTTCATCCAAATTTTCAAGAGTCAAGGCACCCTTCTCATAAGATTTTCTGTAATCGTGTAAATTTTCTTTCATTCTTAAAAATTATAGCCTAAAGATAAATGAAATGCCTAAGATAAAAAGAAAATAAATGTGAATACTTTTACAAAAGTCTTAGCAGCCGGGAACCCGTTATCCATTTCTATTTTTTATCCAATAACTAAGTGCCCAATCTGCGTAAAAAGAGCTTCTTAGGTCGCTTTTTTACTTGTTGCTTACTAAGCTTTTGTAAAAAAAGATATCCATTACTACCGGGGCTAGGCTTTAGAATTTAAAAAGATTAAACCTGTTATTATTTGAAATTACTGGAAAAGAAAATAGCCTATGCCGACCGCTTCAAGAATGGTATTTTTCTTTATGTAACTAGAAAATCAACAACTAATTTTATTTTTTTTTAGTCTCATTATAAAGTTTAATTGGTATGACGACTCTTTTATAATGAAACAGAAATGAAATAAGGGCATCTTATCAAGGTAATTACAATTGATAAATGGTAATATTATCGAAATAAATATCAATTAACTTACCAATTTTCTCAAAAAAAATTATTTTTACGTAAATTATTTCTAATTTCATAAAAACACATCCATGAAAAAGTCTTTATCTCTATTTTTCCTACTTTTTTTTATAGGTTCACTACAAGCCCAAGAATTCCTAGAAGATAAATTGGTTAATTATTTTGAAAACGATGGCGAAGTCATCTATACCCACCTCAACAAAAATCACTTTATTGGAGGTGAAGTAGTTTGGTTTAAAAATTATTTAATTAACCGAAAAAACAACTTCTTAAAAGGTGATGTAACGAATCTATACTTAAGTGTTTTTGATGAAAATAAGCAAGAAATTGATCAAGCCATTTTTCATGTAAAGAATGGATTAAGCTTTGGTCAAATAGAAATTGACGAAAAATTTGAACCTGGAAAATATTACTTCTATTTTTCAACCAATTACAACAATAACAACCAACTTCATCACCTTAACCATCAAATAATTGTCAATGTTGTTGATCAAATTGACAAACAAAAACCTGAGAAAGACTATACGAAAATCGATTTTCAAATTTTGCCAGAGTCAGGGTACGGGCTTTACGGTTTCTCACATCGCTATGGCGTTAAGGCTATAAATAGTGACGGAGTAGGTATTTCTTTTAAAGCTAATTTACTTCGAAATGAAGAGGTAATATCTGATTTTAAAAGCAATGAAATAGGCATGGGGGTTTTTAGTCTACAACCACAGCAAGAAAATAATTATTCACTGGAAATTACAACAGAAAATAATAAAAAATTCACTAAGAAGATTGATGGATTTCAAGAAAAAGGAGCAACTATTTCAAGTGTGTTGAGAGGCGGCTCCTATTTTATAGATATTACGCAAAATTTAAATTCAACAGGGTTTAGGGATTTTAAAATTTTAGTACATCAGGCGGGTAAAAATTTTGAAATCGATTTATCTAACTATGAGAAGCAACAAGCACAATTCAACCTCCCTGCTGCAAATTTGTTTAATGGAGTAAATGCAATTACTTTATTTTACCAAAATCAACCTATTGCAGAGCGTTTAATTTTTAAACATCAAGAGATGTATATTGATGAAGAAGACGTGCTTATTAAAGACCAATATAGCGAAAGTCTTGATTCCATTCATTTTTCGTTTGCCGTAGAAAAACTTGAAGATGAAGTTGCTTTACTCAGTACCTCAGTACTTCATCAAAATTCAATTGCTTATAATCCACAAAATAATATTTTATCAAAAGTATTATTGTCTCCTTACATAAAAGGAAATATTGAAAACGCTAGTGCCTATTTTAAGGATGTTGATTATGCTAATAAATACAACTTAGACCTGTTGCTGCTCAACCAAGGCTGGAGTCAGTACAATTGGGATAAAATTTTAGCTGAAAAAGTGATTGATTCTACAAAAAGAGAAATTGGAATAAATCAAGAAATTAAATTTTTACAAAAAACAAGAAAATATAGGCGTTTCTTTTTAATTTTTAAAAACTTACTTAACCAAGATGAAGTTTTTGACCTAGATAAAACCAAGATCATAGAAACAGATGATATATTTCCGGTTAGAGGAACAACCTATAGCTTCTCCACTTTTGATAAAAAAGGAAAACATTACCCTTCTCCCAAATTCAAAATTGAAACAACTATCAATTATCCATCCATTGATATAAATGACACTTTTCTTAATTATAATTTTCAAAATAAGTACAATCAACTGTTAGAAATTAAAGCTTTTGAAGCAGTTGAATTGCTTGACGATGTGATTGTAAAAACCAATAAGAGAGAAGAAAAGAAAGAATATTATTCTTCAATTAGAGGAAGAAAAGTTGAGGTAACCGATGAACTGGCAGAAAGCTTCCCTTTACTGGCAGATTTTCTTAGGTACAGAGGCTATCGCGTAACCGATACAGGAAGTCAGTTTATTATAGGATCTAGAGTTCCTAATATGCCGCCTCCTGGTGTGGTTATTAACGGTGGTCGTATACAAGATTTAAGTGTGTTATCAAATCGGAGAGTTGATGATTTTGATACTATTGAAATTGATCGTTTTGGCTATGGTGAAGGCTTATGGGGCGCAGGAGGAATCATACGATTAACTTTTGCCAGAGAAATGCGTTTTCAAGCTAAGTATAAAAATAGATTAACTGAAATCACATTAGAAGAGGGCTATACAAAACCAGAAAAATTTTATTCCCCTGCTTATACCAATTATGATTCTGAGAAATTTCAAATGATTGCTTCTTTAGATTGGCAACCAGAACTTGTGAGCAAGGATGGAGAATTTGAATTTTCAATGACCAACAGAGAGCTTACTAAATTCATATTTTTCATAGAAGGACTCACCGAAAATGGAACTTTTTTTAGTGTTCCTGTACAACATGAGTTGCAGAGCAAAAGGTTTGATTAAAAACTAATCATAACTGAAGTTACAAAATTTAATCCTGGACCAGAAATACCTGAGCTGTAAGGCCTATAGCGTTGATGGGTTATATTTTCAATTCCAAAATTAAAGGTATATCTTGGGGAATAAATGTACATAGATTTAAAATTTAAAGTATACCATGCTGGAGAAAAATTATTACCGTTTGCATCTCTCGCATAAATTTCATCCTTAAATCTTTCTTCAATAGGTAAATTTTCAAAACTCATTTCTCCTTGAAAAAATGTATTTAATTCAAGAGTCCACTTTTCCCTTCTATATTGTAATCGATTCACTCCAAAAAAAGGTGGAGCATGACGAGATGGACTTTTAGTTCCATCCTCCATCACTTCTCTACCATACTGATAATTCAAATCTGATGTAAAAACTAGATCATTCAATACATTATATTCAAGTCCTAGTTGAAATCCAATAATTTCAGCTCTAGAAGCATTTTGAATAGCTTGTACTTTACTTGGCGTTCCCTCAAAATCTATAGTATCCTGCCCGCCTAATTGAAAGTCTCTTCGTACCATAGCATTATTGAGTAAAGTGGCATAAGTATCAAGTTCCAACTTCAAATAATCCCCAAAAATTTTACTTACACCAAGCTCAATATTAAATGCGTATTCTGCAGACAAATTAGGATTTGGAATAGTTACCGAGCCAGGTTCAGAATCAAATACTTTACCTAAATCATCTACATTAGGAGATCGAAATGCAGTTCCAAAATTTGCTTTCAACATCCAATCTTTAGAAGGAGTGTAAACACTTCCTATGCTAGTGGTTACGGCTGCATCATTCACTTGAGCTTGATCAAAAGGAAATGGGTAAAAAGCTAAGTTATTTGAAAAGTCGGCATCTATACTAAAATAATTATAACGCAAGCCAGCTAAAATTAAAAATTGATCTGTAAATTCATGTTCGTTTTTCACATACATCCCCATAGATTGCCAAGTAGCTTCTGGATATCGTGCTGGACCAGGGTTAGTTTGCATTAGATTTATATCAGTTAATTCTCCTTTAGAATCGACTTTATTAGTCACCCATTCTACACCATAAAAAATACAGTTTTTAGTACCTAGCTTTTTCTTTAAATCAATGTTCAGAGTGTATGTATCTAAATTTTCAACTTGAGTTCTTTTGGTATCAGAATTGAATACTCGTATAATTCTGCTTTCTTCAAAAGTTTGTTGTGCAAAACTTAAATTAATTTCATCAGAAAACCAAGCTCTACTTTTATAAGCAGCGTTCAAATGATTCATCATCCATTGTTGAGGACCATAATCCCACTGCGCATATTGAGGTAAATTATTGCTTAATCTGTTATGACGATCATACCTACCAAAGGATGAAGTTTCAGAATAATGAAAAGCATATTGAAAATCCCAATTTGCATTAGGCTTAAACTTTATTTTTTGTAAAGTATTGAATTGAGAATAAGCAGATGGAACCTGTTTTCTAGGATTTGCCTGTTGAACAATAACATCATTACCTTCTAAGCGTTGAACATGTTGTAATTTCAAATAATCTTTTGGACCATTTCTGCCTTGTATTAAATCATCAAATTCCCAACGGCTAATGCTACTCACAAAAGCCCATTTTTTACTTCCTAACCTAATGTTGAAATGCCCGGTCTTTTCTGCATTGGCCGAAGAATGTCTAGCCAGTGCATTACCTTTAATTTCAGTTTCTCCATTTAAGGAAAGTTCTGGTGATAAGGTTTGAAAGCTCATTACCCCTCCAACTGCATCACTCCCATAAATTACTGAATTAGCTCCAAATAAAACTTCGGTACTTTGCATAACAAAAGGGTCAAGATTAATTACATTTTGCACATTTCCTCCTCTAAAAATCGCTGTATTCATTCGCACACCATCAACAGTGTATAATAAACGGTTAGCCGCAAATCCTCTTATCATAGGGCTTCCGCCTCCTTGCTGGCTTCTTTGAACAAAAACTTTCCCTGAGGTTTCAAGCAAGTCTGCTGCATTTTGAGGCATATAAAATTGTGCTTCTTTAGCTGATATACTAGTTACTTTAGAAGGATTTTTGTTAGATGGCTGACGCCAACGAGAACCTGATATAACCACTTCATCTAACGCAATTCTTTTGGCAACCATATATACCTTAAAGTCTGCCTTTTCAATAGCTAAATAACTAATTTCAATAAATTCATAATCTGGATGAGTAATATATATTAGAACTGAGTTTTTTAAAGTACTAATATCTACAATTCCTTGGTCATTCGTTAGTAAG
>PXFS01000089.1 GCA_003564185.1 Flavobacteriaceae bacterium | reverse complement strand
ATATATTCAATCTTTCTTCTATCATGACTAATAATTACAAATACATATAAAATTTCAAATAATAATGTTGGAACAACAAAGAAATCCATTGCCCAAATATCTTTACTATGATTTTTTAAAAAGGTCTTCCAAGATTGAATTTGTTTTTGAGTTGGTGGTTTTCTAAGATGTGGAATGTACTTAGCAATTGTATTTGGTGCAGGAGCATCTATTATATTTAAATCAATTAATCTTTCGTGTATTTTCTCTGGAGATAATAACGGATTTTCTTTATGAATTTTCTTAATTAAATGAATGGTAGCCATTGAAACAGGAGGTGCACACTTCAAAAATTAAATCCGTGCAAAAATCAACTGTGCACTTCAAAAAATAAATCTGTGCAAAAATTACCCTATTATAGCTAAAACTCAGATACAAAATAAGTAAAATAATACAATCAATAACATAATAAAACTTCAAAAAAATATCAATCTAACTAAAACTAAAAGTTAGGTTGATATTTTTGCATAACCCTATATGTTAGGATAGTTGTCATATAGAATAGATTTAGTTAAAATCTAATTGAAGGAGTATGATGACTATGAAAAAAATAAAAAGTAAATATCGACCCGATTATTCACAAGAATTTAAAGATAATTTGGTTAAAAGAATGTTACCACCCGAAAGTATTACTGCAAATGCATTATCAAAAGAAACAGGAGTAAGCCAAGCCTCTTTAAGAAAGTGGTTTCTTGATAGTAAGCCTGCAGCATCAACGAAATCAAAATCAAAATTTGAAGTTGTGCTTCAAACTTATTCAATGAACGAAGCCGAATTATCAGCATACGCAAGAGAAAACGGATATCACGTTAAAGAAATCAAGCAATGGCAAAAGGCTTGTGAAAGTGCAAATGACACAGAATATACATCTATTCCAGAATTAAAGCAAAATATTAGTGCAGAAAAACAAAAAAATAAAAAGCTAGAAAAGGAACTAAAGTATAAAGAGAAAGCATTAGCTGAAACTGCTGCGTTACTGGTGTTATCAAAAAAGTTAGAGGCGATTTGGACAGAAGAAAAGGAAGATTAACCAGTCCCCCAGATCGTCAAAGTATAATAAGACTGGTTAATAATGCAGTGAATTCAGGTGCAATTAAACAAAAAGCCTGTGAAATCGTTGGAATAGATGCTAGAACATTGGATAGATGGAATAAAAAAGCGGAAGATTTAAGACCTATTGCCGCTAAACCTACCCCAAAAAACAAATTGACCAATGAAGAAGAGCAAGAGATCATTAGAATAATTAATTTGCCTGAATATTCTCATTTACCACCATCTCAAATCGTTCCTAAATTAGCTGATAAAGGCAAATACATTGCGAGCGAATCTTCATTTTATAGGGTTATGAAAAAATATAATCAACAAAAACACAGAGGATCAACAAAAGCTCCTGTCAAAAGAAAAGTTACGACACATTGTGCAATGAAAACAAATCAGGTATGGACGTGGGACATAACATGGCTTAAAACAAATGTTAAAGGCTTATACTATAAATTATATTTGATGATGGATATTTGGGATCGAAGTATTGTCGCTCATGAGGTTTGGGAAGAAGAAAATAGTGAGAATGCCTCCATATTAATTGAAAAGGCAGTTATTGCAAATAAAGTATTAAGAAAACCGTTAGTCTTGCATTCAGACAATGGAAGTCCTATGAAAGGATCTACCTTCTTAGCTACGTTAGAAAGATTAGGTGTTACAAAATCTTTTTCGAGACCAAGAGTTAGTAATGATAACCCTTATAGCGAGAGTTTGTTTAAAACGATGAAATATTGTCCTGAATTTCCCAAGAAAGGATTTTCATCTCTTCAAGATGCGAGAGAATGGGTATTAAAATTTGTGAATTGGTATAATAACGATCATTTACACAGTGGATTAAATTTTATATCCCCTATGGATAGAAGGTTGAATAAAGATATAGAAATGCTAAAAAATAGACAAAAAGTGTATGAGCAGGCAAGAAATTTAAGACCTGAACGATGGACAAGACACACTCGCAAATAGAATTATATTGATAAAGTGTATCTTAATCCCGAAAGCGAAATAAAAGATACTAAAAATAGTAACTTAACTAGCGTTTATGCCGCGAAAGCCTCTTGACAATGAGTAATCATCATGTTAGGCTCATTGCTAGACATCAACCATCTTCAGCGCCCAGCTCCTTGTTCAGCATGGGTGATGTTTCTGATGTCTAAAAACATGATGAAAGAGGCTTGTTGTCAAGAGGACCGTGGAATAAATGCGAAATTGCGGAATGCAACTTTATGTGTTGTACATTGGAAAACTCAGGTTTTAAAAAATCATTATAAAATTGGACAACTATCTTGACAAGCTCCGTGATTCTTGACTTACATAGTAGGCGTCTTAATGTGCTGAATCAAAATACTTAAAATATAAAATTATTCAAGGGAAACGTTGCCTATGACAAACATTTCCCTTGAATAATTTTGATGCGAGGTATGTTATGAAAAAAGTTTTTCCAAACTTTGATCCAGTTTTTTTAAATCTT
>PXFS01000013.1 GCA_003564185.1 Flavobacteriaceae bacterium | reverse complement strand
TTGTTCGATAGTTACAATTTACTACGTTTTTTATAGAAAAAACCGCAATTTACCCTAAAACAAAAACTGCATTTCATTAAACAAAAAGTTTCCACAAAAAATAGTATTTTCACTTTTTTGAAATTACAACTAGATGTAAAGTAGTTTCAATCAAAAATACTGCTATGGAAAACGCTTTAAATTTTAAAATTTACAATGCTTCCGCTGGGGCTGGGAAAACCTTCACTTTAGCAGTAGATTACCTCAGCTTACTATTAAAAGCTGAAAATGATTTTGCTTTTCAAAAGATTTTAGCCATCACCTTTACCAATAAAGCGGTTGGCGAAATGAAATCCCGAATTCTTAGCTATTTACTCGATTTTTCAGAAGGTAAAATGCAGGGAGAAAACGAAAGTTTCTTCCTTCAAATCAAAGAAAAAACAGGGCTTTCTAAGGAAGAAATTCAGCAAAAAGCTAAACGCGTTTTACGGCAAATCCTGAATTATTACGGAGGGTTCGAAATCTCTACTATTGATGCTTTTACCCACCGAGTAATTAGAACTTTTGCTAAAGATTTAGGCCTGAGTACCAATTTTGAAATTGAACTCAATACCCAAGAATTGCTTGCTGAAGCCGTAGACCGACTCATCGACCAAGCGGGGGATGACCAAGAGCTGACCAAGGTCTTGGTGGATTTTGTGGTTGAAAAAACCAACGAGGACAAAAGCGGAGATATTAGTCGAGATGTGCTAGAAATCGCTTCTATTTTAGTGCAGGAAAATCATTACCAACAAGTTCAAGCACTTAGTAATTTTAGTCTATCTGCATTTCAAGCTACCCGAAAATTGCTTCAAGAAAAAATGGCATTGGCAACAAAATCAATGACCAAAAATGCTGAGGAATTTTTTGATGCTTTAGCCAAAAATGGCTTGGAAGATGCCCATTTTTCAAGAAAAACTATTCCTAATTTTTTCCGAAAAATGAAGGCGCATGAAAATGTAAAGTTTGATGCCAAATGGCAAGAAAATATGGAGGAAGGGGGCTATTATAAAAAATCAGAAAAAGAGGAAATCAAATCAAGAATCGATGCCCTTACCCCGCAAATTGTAACTTGGTTTTATGCCTGTAAAGAGGCCAGCTTAAATCTAAAATTCTATCAAGAAATCAATAGAAATCTCACCCAATTAGCCTTACTCAATCAGGTGCAAGAACAGCTTAATCAGCTTAAAAAAGACAAAAACCTGCTCCTCATTTCAGATTTTAATCAAAAAATAAGTCAGCAGATTAAAAATCAGCCTACGCCTTTTATATATGAGCGTTTAGGCGACCGATTTCAGCATTATTTTATTGATGAGTTTCAAGATACTTCTACCCTGCAATGGGAAAATATCCAACCCTTAGCACAAGATGCTATGCAAGGAATTTTTGACAACAACCAGCCGGGGAGCCTCACTTTAGTGGGCGATGCCAAACAATCCATTTACGCCTGGCGCGGTGGCGATGCACAGCAATTTATAGATTTGTATCAGCAAAAAAATAAGCAACTTCCAGCACAAGTCATTCCTTTGGAATTCAATTATAGAAGTGAAAAAGAAATCATACAATTCAATAATCAGTTTTTTGAATTTGTAAGTCAAACTACCGAATTTGAAATGATTAAAGAATTGTTTTCAAAAGCGCATCAACATCAAATAGAATCGACTTCAAAAACGAATGGCTATGTGGAAATTTCGTTTTTGGAAGCCAATACAGCCGAAGAAAAAAACGAAGTTCATCCCCAAAAAGTCGCTCAAATCATTCAGCGTAGAATGAACGAAACTGGAATAAATTACAGTGATTTCTGCATTTTGGTACGCAGCAAAAAAGACGGAATTGTAATTGCAGAACATTTAACTGAATTGCAAATACCAATTATTTCTTCAGAAACTTTGTTGATTCAAAACAATGCTGAAGTTCAATTTTTAGAAGCTTTAATGCAATATGTATTGCAACCTGATGAAGCAGAATGGAAGTACCACATGTTGAATTACCTCAATAAAAAACACTCTCAAAATTCGAGTTTTGAAGACTTGAAGACAGCTATATATCAAAAAAGTTTCAGTAAAGTGATGGAGGATTTAGGAATTGATTTTTCGCTTTCTAAATTTGAATCTTTTCCGGTGTATGATGCCGTAGAATATGCTATTCAAGCTTTTCAGCTTCAGAAAAAAAGTTCGGCACATGTATTGTTTTTTTTGGATGAAATTTTTCAATTCAGTCAAAAAAATCAATCTGATATTGGTAGTTTCATTGGCTATTGGGAAAACCAAAAAGATAAAAAAAGCATCAGTGCACCCGAAGGTGAAAATGCTATTCAAATCATGACCATCCACAAAAGTAAAGGTTTGCAATTTCCCATTGTTATTTTACCTTATGTAGATGCTAAAGTAGGTGATTTGGGGAAAAATAAATACTGGATTCCTATAGAAAATTATCCAATTCCGCTGGCTTTAATGAATGGTAGTGATGCCATGCAAGAATATTTGCCAGAACAGCTTCAGGTCTTATTTGAAGATTGGAAAGCCAAAAAAACATTGGAAGATTTAAATGTCTTGTATGTGGCTTTAACTAGGGCTTCAAAGGAAATGCATTTGTTGTCCTCATACAAATTAAACAAAAGTGGAAAATCTTTTGATGCAAATACCTATGCATCCATGATTCAGGAATTTTTAGCTAACTCTGGCGTTTATAAAGAAGAGGAAGAAACTTTTTCGTTTGGAAAGCCCATGGTATTTTCCTCAAGTTCAGAAATAAAAGAAAAATCAACTAAAAACAGCTTTAAATTTACCTCAAAAAGTATTCGCCAAGCCTTAAATTTTGCAGGTCAGGGAGTGAATTTATGGCAAGATGAAAGACAGCAAGCCCTTGAAGAAGGAAACATTGTGCATTGGATTTTATCCAAAATTGCTTACCAAGATGATATCACTAAGGCCATGAAGTTAGCCATTAACCAAGGCATGATTACAGAAGAAAAAAAATCAATATACCAATCAAAAGTAAAAGCCATTGTTGAGCATGATTTGCTAAACGTATATTTTAAAGAGCCTTGGCAGGTCAAAAATGAACATGATATTGCTTTTAAAGGAAAAATTTATAGACCCGACCGGCTTTGTATTCTCCAAAATGAAGCAGTGATTTTAGATTACAAAACTGGAGAGCCCAATCTCATGCACCATGACCAAATCAAGCAATATGAAACAATTCTTGAAGATATGAATTATAAGGTAAGTAAGCTTTTTTTGGTCTATATACAACCAAAGGGCATTGAAGTGGTGGTGTTTTAAGTAAAGACTTTTTAAGCAGGTAATTTTGATCATCTCCACACCATCATAAAATTAGAATGCTATTAGATTATTCTAAGAGGTGCAAATTAATTGTGAAATTAATAGGCATGTCACAAACTTATTTTTAGATTTGTCTAAAAATTAAATTATACACATAAAACAATTTGTTTGAGTACGTTTAAAGATGGAAAAGGCCTTTTTTAAAAAACATCAGTTAATATGGGTTGTAGTTTTGATTTTATCATCTTCTCTGTTGATGGCACAAGACACTTTTTCTGGAATTGTAATGGATGCGGAAACTAAGGAAAAGCTTGTTGATGCATATCTTGTAGCTGTAGACGACTTTGATGTTTTTGGAATAACCAATGAAGAAGGCTATTTTGAAATTCCTACGGAAGAATTAGAGAGAGAATTTAGCATTCAATTCAATGGCTACGAAACGATTATTATCAAGTTGATAGCTAACCAAACTTCAGAAATTTATCTACACCCCAGTGAAAGTATGCTTGACGATATTTTTGTTGTTTTTGAAAAAAACCCCTTAGAAAGAGGGATTAAGTCGATTTCTCAAATAAGCATTAACCGCACAGAAATTCAAAAAAACAGTAGTGCACGATTAGGTGATGTGATGTCTCAAATAGACGGAGTTACTTTTATTTCTACGGGTCATAATGTTCAGTTGCCTGTAATTCACGGCTTATATGGAAATCGAATTTTAGTGCTCAACAACGGATTTAAACACGGTTTTCAAAACTGGGGGAGTGACCATGCTCCAGAGGTAGATGTGGCTGGTGCTGAAAAAGTTACCGTTGTAAAAGGAGCTGCTGGTGTAAAATACGGACCCGATGCTTTGGGGGGTGCTGTTGTTATAGAAAATAATGCCTTAGCCTTAAATACTGATTTTTATACTAGAGCCACATCAAGCTTCCAAACCAATGGAAGAGGCTACGGCATTAATGCTTCTTTTGGCGAAGGAAAAGAAAACTTTAGTTACCATATTGGCGGGAATTTTAATCAAGTAGGAGACCGAAGAGCGCCAGGCTATAATTTAACCAATACAGGAGCCAGAGATTATAACCTTCAAGGGGGGCTGAGGTATGATTACCGCGATTGGAGTTTTAAAGCCAATTACAGTAGGGTTAATCAAAACTTAGGGATTTTACGTGCAGCGGTTGGCTCAAGTGGACCAGCGCTTATAAGAAATATGGAAGCTCCTATTCCCACTTTTATTAAGCCTTTTTCTTATGGAATTAACGAACCTAACCAAGAAATTAGTCATCAATTAGCTTCCATCAAAGCTATACGAACTTTTGATAATGGGAATAAATTGAAAATTAGCTTTGGCCGACAATGGAATGCCAGAAAGGAGTTTGATGTAAGAAGAAATGCAGATTTACCCGTATTGGATTTAGAACTGACTACCGATGATTTGCAAGTAGAATTTGAGCATGAATTAACCTCGAACATTAATGGATCTGTAGGAGTACAATATTTTTCGCAGTCCAATTCCAATAATCCTGGTACTGGAGTAACTCCTTTTATTCCAAATTACGAAACTGATCGCTACAGTGCATTCTTATTAGAAACCTTAGAATTGGATAGGATGAGTTGGGAATTAGGAGTGCGTTATGATTTTGAAGAGAATGGCGTTGGAGGTAGAGACAACCGCAATAACATTTTTCAAGACAGCTTTAGCTTTAGTAACTTTACTGCATCCTTAGGAAATATTTGGGAAGTCAACAAAAATACCATTTGGCGTAATAATATTGGAACGGGTTGGCGACCTCCAAATATGGCTGAATTATTTAGTTTTGGTCAGCACGAATCACAGACTACCTTTGGACTTTTACGCTATCAACCCAGCGAAGAAAACGTAATAACTGCTAATGAAGTTATGCGTTTAAGCGATAGTGATGTTTCGCCTGAGAATAGTTTAAAATACACTACAGAATTTGAATGGACTTCCAAAAAGCATCGTTTTAACGCAACCGCTTATACCAATTATATTAGAAATTTTATTTTTAGTCGACCTATTGGTGTTTTAGGAACAGCAAGAGGGCCTATGCCTACTTTTATTATAGATCAAGCCGATGCACTTTTTATCGGTTCAGACTTAACCTACACACATTCCTATAGCGAACAAGGAAAAGCCACCATTGGTGGAAGTTATATTTGGTCAAGAAATGTTGAGCGAGGCGAAGAATTAATCCATCAGCCACCTGTTCATTTGCACGCCAGTATAAAGCATAGTTTTGATAACTTAAAACAGGTTGACCAATTGGATTTATCTTTGCACCCCACTTATACCTTTAGACAACTTCAAGCGCCAAGAACCCTAACTGTGCGCTCACTTGTAGAAGGCACAGCCGATTTAGACTTTAATGACCCCATTTTTGATTTCTTAGATCCACCAAGTAGTTATTTTTTACTAAATGCTTCAGTGGGCGTTCAAAAAAATGACTTTTACTTTAGTGTTGAAGCAAGAAATTTACTCAACACTAATTACCGAGATTACTTGAATAATATGCGCTATTTCGCTGATGAAATGGGCGTCAACTTTATATTTTCACTCACCTATTCAATATAAAACTATCAATTACTTAATTTACAAACCTTTAAATTTGTTAACAATGAAAAAAAACAATTTTTTAAACGCAATGAACAGCTTATTGGCTGTCCTGGTTATGGCTATTGTATTAACTGCCTGTAGCAGTGATGATGACGGAGTAACCCCACCCGATGAAGAAAATCCGGTAGAAGAATTTACTAATATCGAATTTATTTTCACCAATGTGGAAGATCCAAATGATGAAACCCGTGGAATCTGGGAAGATGAAGATGGATTTGGTCCTATGGAGCCGGTCATTATTCAGCATCCAGAATTCAAGCCAAATACTACTTACCGCTTAACTTTTATCATGGAAAACCGATTGGTATCTCCTGTTGAAGACGTTACTTTAGAGATTTTAGATGAAGATGACGAGCACCAAATGTTTTTTGAATTTGACGAATCCTTATTTTCAGACCCTGAGGGGGTAGGAAATATTCAAGATAGAGATGCTCCTATCAATTACTTAGATTTTGATGATAACGGGCTTCCATTAGGTTTAGAAACGGAATGGACTACCGCAGAAGCGCAAACTGGTGCCAGCTTCAGAGCCGTTTTAGGTCATCAGCCTGGCGTAAAATCAGCTACTTCTACTTGGGATAGCGGAGATATTGATTGGGATATCACTTTTACAATTGATGTTGTAGAAGACTAATTTAAATGGATTAGATAATTTAAACTCAAACAACTTTGTTATCTTTTGAATTAGTTGAAAAATCAGGTTAGTCAACCTGATTTTTTTAATTAAAATAAGTAATACCAGTTATTATTTGAAATTACAGGAAAAGAAAGTAGCTTGTCCCGAAAAATTCAGGAATAATTTTTTTCTTTATGTGAATTAGAAAAATCAAGCATAGCCGTAACTAGGATTTTTTTTAGAAACGGAAAGGGATAAAGGGCGTTTTATTGCAGTAATTTCAATTGATAAATGTTATAAAGTCATGGACAAGCTATACAAGAGTTGAATGAACTGGTATAAAACCATTTATTTTTGTTTAATTTTACCCTCAAATCAATAGTATGCCGCAGTGGGAACAATTATTGTCGTTACAAAAATATGGAGATCAACACAAACGATTAAGACAAGAGCAAGACGAGACTAGGTTAGGCTTTGAAGTAGATTATGACCGAATAATCTTTTCTTCAGCCTTTAGAAGTCTGCAAGACAAAACTCAGGTTATTCCCATGTCAAAAACCGACTTTGTGCATACGCGCCTTACGCACTCTCTTGAAGTTTCTGTGGTGGGAAGGAGTTTAGGGAGAAAAGTAGGTATAGCGCTTTTAAAAAAATACCCCCATCTAGCAGAGGTGCATGGCTATCAATTTCAGGATTTTGGTGCTATTGTAGCTGCCGCAGCTTTAGCTCATGATATAGGAAACCCTCCTTTTGGTCATTCTGGAGAAAAAGCCATTGGTGAATACTTTAGCCATGGCGAAGGAAAACGTTTTCAAAAAGAATTGAACCCAACCCAATTTCAAGACTTGACCCATTTTGAAGGAAATGCCAATGGTTTTCGTTTACTCAATAAAAAAGAACCTGGCATTGAAGGGGGTTTACGCATCTCTTATGCTACTTTAGGTGCCTTTACCAAATATCCTAAAGAAAGTCTTCCTCACCGACCTACAAATCAGATAAGCGACAAAAAATTTGGCTTTTTTCAAACTGAAAAATCTCTTTTTAAAGAAGTTGCAGATGAACTTGGCTTGATTCAAAAAACAGGGGTGAAACAGTTGAGCTACCAGCGTCATCCACTTGCCTTTTTAGTAGAAGCTGCCGATGATATTTGTTATACCGTTATTGACTTTGAGGACGGTATAAACCTTGGGTTGATAGAAGAAGATATGGCCTTAGAATATATGTCGAAAATTATTGCTACTCGAATAGACACAGCTAAGTATGCAAGTTTAACAAATACCAAAAACAGAATGAATTACTTGCGCTCCTTAGCCATTGGTACGCTAATAGATGAAGCCGTAGATTTATTTATTCAAGAAGAGGAAGCCATAAGAGAAGGTAATTTTCATCAGGCACTCTTAGACCAATCCAAATTTAAAGCACAAATAGATGATATCATCAAGATAAGTATTGAAAAAGTTTATCAAAGTAGAGAAGTACTAGAAAAAGAAATTTCAGGTTATAAAATTTTAACCACCTTACTAGATGTCTTCACTAAGGCGATGGAAAAAAATGAACGAGGAGAGACAACAAATTTTGATCGACTTATACTAAAAAACTTTCTCAGTGATTTACAGCTTGAAGGCAAAAGCACTTACGAAAGCCTCATAGAAATTTGCTCTTATATTGCTTCTTTAACAGATGGAAATGCGCTCCGCATATTTAAAAAATTGGAAGTTGGAAGTTTATAAAAAAGGTTTTATTCGTCTTTTATGCATCTTACTGAAGCTCCTCCACCTTGTAAATGGCTAGTTACTTGAGCAGAAAACAGATTGATTCCCATATCTTTTCCGTTCATACTTTCACTTTCGGCCGACCAATAATAGCCAAAATTACCTTCAGAAGCAATGACACCATCGGCATTTCCTCTGTATCCAGGTAAACTAAATTTGAGCGGGCTTGCTAAGGCTCCTTCAGCATCAGCTGAAGACCAAGAGTCAATTTCTTCCGCAAGTTCTTCTGGAGTAGGTAAGCGAAAACCACAAGGACAAGGATTGTTTTTGGCATCAACACCCGTCCATAATGCTGTGTTTTGTTGATTGTTCCACGTGGGAAAACCTGCTAAAAAACTTCCGTGTTCTGGTTGAACAGAAGAGGCTTGTTCTTCAAGCACTTCAGCATCCCTAAACTGATGCCCATCTGCTCTTCTTCCCCATTGAAACAGATGCCCATAAGCACGACTATCATTCACTGAATTAGCCACTTGCTGAGCGCCTAAATTTCTATCCATCCATGTTCTGCATGTAATTGGATTATGAACTTCAACAACTTCAGTAAAGTCGTCAACACCTAAGTGATCTGTTTCAAATGAAATTGTGTTCCCTTCAACTTCAATATCCTCAACTATCGCCCAGATTTTCGCTTCATAAACCGTTGAAGCCTCTAAGTCGCATAGTAAATTAATTGCATCTTCTGAAGCTTGAAAAATGAATTCAGAAGATGAATCACTATCCTCAGATTGCTGCATTCGAATTTCAAAAACAGCATTGGGATTGCTGGTTTCTATCTTTGCAAAAGCCCTTTTCTGACTGATGCTGTAAATTTCTGAAAGTTCAAATTCTATTACTTGAGTTGCATCTGTAAGGTCATTATCTGAAGAGCAGGAAAATAAAAGCATCAATGAAATGAAAATGCTTAACTTTTGTAGCATAACATAAATTTCCTCAAATATAGATGATTAATGCTTAACTAAAAAACTAACTAATTACGAGGATTAGTTTTTCAAAAAACCTATAAACTCTTCCCTAGAAATTTCTTCAGCTCCCAAACTCGCTAAATGCGAAGTATATATCTGGCAATCAATTAAACCAACCCCCTTTTTAGCTAATTTTTGCACCCACCAAATAAATCCATATTTGGAAGCATTACTTACTTTAGTGAACATACTTTCTCCACAAAAAACACCTTGATCTTTAAGCCAAACGCCATACAAACCACCTACTAATTTTTGGTTTTCCCAAACTTCAACCGAATGTGCTAAACCTTTATGATGCAAATTTTTATAGGCTTGAATCATTTCAGTAGTTATCCATGTATCTTCTTGACCCTTACGAGGAATTTTTGCACAGGCTTCAATGACTTCAGAAAAGTTCTGGTTGTGGGTCACTTGAAATTTTTCTTGATTAAATAGCTGTTTCATGCTTTTGGAAACCTTCAGCTGAGCAGGAAACAAGACCATTCTTGGATTTGGACTCCACCATAAAATAGGTTCGCCTTTGGCATACCAGGGAAAAATTCCGTTTTGGTAAGCTAATTGTAGTCGTTCAACAGACAAATCGCCACCCACAGCCAATAAACCTTGTTCATCGGCATATTCAACAGGAGGAAATACAAGCGATTGATTAAGTAGATACATATCAATATATAAAAATTAAGGCACTAACAAACAAGATACTTCCCAACAAAAATAAGGCAAAAGTATAGGGAAAAATTTCTTTGGCTTTCAGTTTGGTTATTGCCAATAAAGGCAATGCCCAAAAGGGTTGAAGCATATTGGTAACTTGATCTCCGTAAGCAAAAGCCATTATCATTTTGGGTAGTTCTACTTCTTTTATTAATGCCGCTTCTGTTAAAATTGGCCCTTGTATAGCCCATTGACCACCGCCACTAGGCACAAAAATATTCACTATTCCAGCGCTAATAAAAGTAAAAATGGGCAAGGTTTCAGCCGAAGAAATTTGAATAAAAAATGAAGCCACATCACTCACCAATCCGCTTTCACTCATAATCCCCATAATTCCAAAATACAAAGGAAACTGTATTAGTATTCCCGAAGCTCCTTGAATGGCTTGCTGTAAGGCTTTTGAAAACGAAGCAATGTTTTTGTGCAATAGGAAGCACAAGCTAAGCATGAAAAAATTCAACAAATTGGGTGTGATTTCAAGCTGTATAATTTTATCTCCATAAGTCACAAAAAAAGTAAGCAAAAACAAGCCCCCAATTAGCTTTCCAAGATATGGTTTGAGGTCCAATGAATGTGAAGTTGTTTCGTTTTCTGAAGTTTTTTTAGTGAGTAAATTAGGAAGCTGACTTGAAGCTGATTGTTTTAAACTCAAGCCTCGTAAAAAAAGTGGAATGACGATTAATACTACTAAAGCGACAATAGCATTTGAAAGAGAAAACAAGGTATGCGCCGTAGATAATTGCGGTAGGAAATCGGAGCCAAATTCAGCAATCTTGGACGTGCTAAAAAAACTGGCCAAGTGATTTTCTTCTGAAGCTTTTAAAGGAGCTGAGCCGCTTAATCCGCCGTGCCAAACCAGCATCCCCACATAACCCGAAGCACCTAAAAGTGGATAATTTAGGGAAAAGCCTTCTCGCTGCGCTTTTTCCCCAATTTTACGGACTAAAATAGCTCCAAAAATAAGTCCTAAACCCCAGTTAAAATACGCCATTAAAATGGTCATGGAACTCACCAAAACCACCGCAGAAGAATTGGAATTAGCCAATAAAGTAACTTTTGAAAGTAACCAAGCTACAGGTTTACTTAAAACTAAAATATGACCCAAGACCAAAATAAGCATCATTTGGTAGCCAAAAACCAATAAATCTGGATTCCAAATTCCATTTTTCCAGTAATGAAGCAGATTAAACAAGTGAATTTCTTCGGCTGGGCTAGCGGTGAAAAAATAAGCCAAAACTAAGCTGAGTAAACTTAGTAGCAATGCTATACTCAACGGACTTGGAAAGTATTTTTCAAAACATTTAGCTATGGAATTGACTATTTTCACAACTCAAAAGTACGTAATAGAGTTAATACCATCAAATTCAATTTTGTGGAAGCCTAAGAGCCCAAATGCCCAAATGCCCCTCCCTAACCCTCCCCCATTGGGGAGGGGACTAAGCCCCTCTAAATCTCCCCTAAGGGGAGACTTTTATAAACAGGGCGTGATTAGCGGGGTGAGACAACTCGTTACTCGGTGTG
>PXFS01000061.1 GCA_003564185.1 Flavobacteriaceae bacterium | reverse complement strand
TGCAAATGCTGAATCTTTTAACGCAAAAATTAAACTTTTTAGAGCTAACCTAAGAGGGGTAAAAGATATTTCTTTCTTCTTATTTAGACTTGAAAAGTTGTTCGCATAAACTCTCTACTCCTCAAAAAAAATAAGTGACCCAAAGTAATCCTGAAGAAATAAAAGATTTAAAAAAAGAAATTAATTATTCTTTCAAAATTAAATAATTCAAATTTAATTGTGCAAATAAATTAGGCTTATTTCGCTTTTTAGAGTGACCATCCCTGTTATTTCTTATTGAAGGTTTTTTGATTAATAATTAACTTTACAGACTATTGTAAAAAAGGCTATATGATTTGTTTAAAACCTGTTAAAAAAATAATATTTCACCTATTTTTTTCGCTGTGCTTTTAGAAATTATAGGTTGGTTTTTTGTGTTGTGATTTTCTTAATAAACGTTTTTCATTAGTTATATTTGTTGACAATTTTTGATTGAAAATGAATACTGTATGAAAGATTTATTAAAGAAATTTGAAAATAAAGAACCCGAAATTGTATTTCATTGGAATGATGCTCAAACAGAAGCTGAAGGCTGGGTGGTTATTAATTCACTTAGAGGTGGGGCTGCCGGTGGTGGAACTAGAATGCGAAAAGGTCTAGATCAAAATGAAGTCCTTTCTCTAGCCAAAACAATGGAAGTAAAATTTACGGTCTCAGGACCCGCTATTGGAGGAGCAAAATCAGGAATTAACTTTGATCCTAAAGACCCAAGAAAAAAAGGGGTTTTGGAGCGCTGGTATAAAGCTGTTTCACCTTTATTAAAAAGTTATTATGGTACAGGGGGAGACTTAAATGTGGATGAAATCCATGAGGTTATACCAATGACTGAAGATTGTGGTGTTTGGCATCCGCAAGAAGGAGTTTTTTCCGGACATTTTCAACCTACCGATGCCGATAAAATTAATCGAATTGGTCAATTAAGAAACGGAGTAATTAAGGTGTTAGAAAATTCAGATTACACCCCAGACCGTTTAAGAAAATATACTGTAGCCGATATGATTACAGGTTTTGGTGTAGCCGAATCTATTAAACACTTTTACGACATCTATAAAACAGGCGCTGAAGGAAAAAAAGCCATTGTTCAAGGATGGGGTAATGTTGGTTCTGCAGCTGCATTCTACTTGGCTCAAATGGGAGTGAAAATAGTTGGAATTATTGATATTACTGGTGGATTGATTAAAGAAGAAGGTTTTTCTATGGAAGAGATTAGAGAATTGTATCTCAATAAAAATGGAAACAACCTGCACGCTGAAAACTTAATTCCTTTTGAGGAAGTAAACCAAAAAATTTGGGAAGTGGGTGCTGCAATTTTTGCACCCTGTGCTGCTTCACGATTAATTACCAAAGCGCAAGTAGATCAAATGATTAATAATGGTCTTGAAGTGATTGCTTCTGGAGCCAATGTTCCTTTTGCCGATAAAGAAATCTTCTTTGGTCCAATTATGGAATATGCTGATGAACGCGTAAGTGTAATTCCCGACTTTATCGCTAACTGTGGAATGGCAAGAGTTTTTGCTTACTTTATGGAAAGAAAAGTGCAAATGACCGATGAAGCAATTTTTAACGATACTTCTATCACCATTAAAAACGCTATTCAAAATACATTTGACAACAATAATTCTGATAAGAATATTAGTGCAACCGCTTTTGAAATCTCTTTGAAACAGCTTTTATAACTTATGATACCTTTACTTATAGTAGTTTTTGTTTTTGGCTACTTAGCCATTACTTTAGAACACCCCTTAAAATTAGACAAAGCAGTACCTGCATTACTTATGGGTACATTAATGTGGGCTATTCTAGCGTTAGGCTTTAACCAAGGCTGGTTGTCTATTGTAGATCATTATGGTGAATTGTTCAATATTAATTCTGGTAATGAAGATGAGCAATTGTACGGTTTCAAACGGAACTTGATTTATCATTTTAGTGCTGCAGGTGAAATTTTGTTTTTCTTAATTGGAGCAATGACCATTGTAGAAATCATTGATTTGCATCGTGGTTTTTCCATCATTAAGGACGCCATTACCATGAAAAACAAAAAACGCTTACTATGGGCATTGGGTATCTTAGCTTTTATTTTATCGGCTATTATAGACAACTTAACAGCAACTATTATTCTTATTACCTTGTTAAAGAAAATCATGGTCAAGCGAAATTATAGGTTATGGTTTGCCGGTATGATTATTATTGCTGCCAATGCTGGTGGAGCATGGTCACCTATTGGTGATGTTACAACTACCATGCTTTGGATTGGAGGGAAAGTTACAGCTATTGGCCTTTCTGAATATCTTATTATACCATCCTTGGTTTGTTTTGTAATTCCTTTTTTAATTGCTGGAAGAATGAAAGCTTTTAGAGGAAAAGCCATACGTAAAGAATTGATAGCAGACACAGAAGCACAGAAACTTTTAAGTAGTAAAACTATGCTCTGGACAGGCTTAGGCGCTATTGCATTTGTGCCAATTTTTAAGGGTATTACAGGTTTGCCACCTTACTTAGGAATGATGTTCAGTCTTGGGGTGGTTTGGTTGGTTTCAGAATACATTAAGCCAGAAAAAAACATGCCTAGAGCAGAAAAACACCGTTATTCAACACACAAAGCACTTTCGCGCATTGAGTTTTCTAGTATTCTATTTTTCTTAGGTATTCTTTTAGCTGTAGGAGCGCTAGAAAGTCTGGTTTATGGCTCAATTAACGGAGAAGAAGTTGGAACGCTAAGATATGCTGCAGAGTCGCTTTCAAATGCAATCCCTAATATGGATGTAGTTGTTATCTTATTAGGTGCTTTGTCTTCATTAATTGATAACGTGCCCATGGTGGCCGCAACCATGGGAATGTACACCTACCCAATAGATCATCCTATTTGGCACTTTATAGCTTACTCGGCAGGAACTGGTGGTAGTTTGTTAATTATTGGTTCTGCTGCAGGTGTGGCCGCAATGGGAATGGAAAAAATTGATTTTATTTGGTACTTAAAGAAAATTGCATGGCTAGCTCTGGTTGGATTTCTATCTGGAGCCGCTGTTTTTATATTTATTGAAAAGTTTTTCTACTCGTAAACATAGATGAGTATTCTTTTAAAAAAGCCTTTGTCCTTAGATGAAGGTTTTTTTTATAAGGTTAAACTTTCACCGCTTATCATCTGAATTCACTTCAATTATACAGATTGTTTACCCTCAATCTAATTGTAAGTTAGGATTTCAGCTTCATTTTTAAATTGAAAATCATTAATTCTTCAGATTACTATTTTTATAAACCGAAAATAAGTTTTTCAATTAAATATACCTTATAATAATAAATTTATGATTTATTTCATAACCAAAAAAAAAAATACTAATTTGAATTCTTTAACCTTAAAAAAGTATTATTCCGTAAATTAGCCCTTTGAATCACGACCGAAAATAACCCTAATGTTGGAAGAATTTACTTTTTTAGCAACGGCTAAATGGCCAAAAAATATACAAACAAAAGCAACCGCTCCAAGTAATATTGCTTTGGTGAAATACTGGGGAAAAGAAGACATTCAAATTCCTAAAAACACCTCTTTAAGTTTTACGCTATCTAATTGTAAAACAACAACCTTTTTGGAGTTAGAGGAGAAAAAAGAGGCTATAGAAGAAACTCAAATTCGCGTTTTTCTGGATGATAAGGAAACACCAAGTTTTGTTCCTAAAATTCAAAAATTTTTCCGATTAATTGACGCCTATTGTCCTTATTTAAAACATTATAACGCTACTATTCGCACTTCAAATACCTTTCCACACAGTAGTGGAATTGCTTCTTCTGCCAGCGGAATGGCCGCTTTAGCACTTTGTTTAGTGCAAGTAGAAAAAAGCCTTCAGCCAGAAATTTTGGAAGCCGATTTACGAAAAAAAGCCTCTTTTTTGGCACGTTTAGGCTCGGGAAGCGCTTCACGTAGTATTGATGGGGGCTTGATTTTATGGGGGAAACATCAGGAAATAGACGGCAGTAGCGATTTATTTGCCGTGCCAATTTCATCTAAAATTGATCCTATTTTTAAGGATTATCAAGATACGGTTTTGCTCATAGACCGCGGACAAAAACAAGTAAGCAGTAGCCTTGGTCACAGCCTGATGAATGGTCACCCCTTTGCTGAAGCAAGATTTGCTCAAGCACAAAACAACATTACCGAATTACAAAGTTACCTGGCCAGTGGCAACCTTAAGGAATTTATGCGATTGGTAGAATCTGAAGCGCTAACCTTACACGCCATGATGATGTGCAGTCGCCCGTATTTTATTTTAATGGCACCACAAACCATGGAAGTTATTCATAAAATCTGGAGCTACCGTGATGAAACTAAAATCCCGGTTTGCTTTACTTTAGATGCAGGTGCAAACGTACATTTATTATATCCAAAAAAGTACACAACTGAAGTACATGAATTCATTGAGCAGGAATTAAAACAACATTGCCAAGACCAAGCTTTTATTCATGATGAAGTAGGAGCAGGAGGGGAGTTTTTATGATATTATATGCGTGAACTTATTTTGTGTAGCTTTACTATTTAAAACAAATAGTACTAATTTTTTGTGAAATTAATACTGATTCATAGGTAGTTATGAAAATATAATTTAATTTTAAAAAAAAATTATGAAAGCGAAATTGCTTATTGTAGTCAGTTTATTATTCATATTACCCATTTTTAGTCAGGAAAATGAAATTTTTGGTATTTCTAGAAATAGTCAGCCAGAAAACATTATACATATAGCTACAGTTAATCCTATAACTGGCTTTGTAAATGAATTGTCAGACGTTTCACATTCTGAGAATTTGGCAAATCTATCTTATACTGTAGATCCGTTTGAACAAATTTTCTATTATGTTTCAAACTATAATCTGTTAGGCGTAAGCATGGTAGACGGAAGTTTACAAAGCGATGTAGCAATCATTCCCAATCAATTGCCCTTTTTTCAGTACTTTATTTTCAATGAAATTACTCAAGAAATACTCGGTTTAGAAAGAGGCGGAGGAATATCTAACGGAGAAGTGTATTTGTCTAAAATTAATCCAGAAACAGGAGTAATTACAACTATTTCAGAGGAACCAATAGCAAGTCAGATAACCATGTCTGGATATGATGTTGATTTAGGTAACCAGTGGTTTCATTTTGTTAGTGAAGGTAAAATTTTATCAGTAGATATTGAGACAGGAGATTTAGTAAACGATCCCCTGCTAGATACATCCAATTTCTCTAACTTTAATAATTTACAGTATAATGCAAATGATGGATTGTTGTACGCAATTGGTAGCAATCCTGACCCTGCTGAGCTTTTTTTAGTCACTATTGATCCTGAGACAGGTGATATTTCTCAGATTTCAAATGAATCTTTAGGAGCCCTTTTGCAAATTGGAGGTTGTGCGATAGATCCTTTTAATCAAATTTATTACTTTATAAGAGGTCAACAACCTGAACTTGTAGGAGTGGATATTGAAACAGGTGATGAGGTAAGTGCAACCAGCTTTGATTATAGTGAAGCTAATGGAGCCTTTTTTGGTCAGCTTTATTTTGGAGGAATAACCCAAACTTTTGTTTTATCCGAAGAGCAGTTCCCCCAAGTACTAGATGTTGAAATTTATCCTAACCCAGTAAAAAATATATTGACTGTACAAGGAGATAAGCTTTCTAAAATAGATTTATACTCAATTACTGGAAAACATATTCAATCATGGGTAGATGTTCATAAGGATCAAAACCAAATTGATTTAACAGCTTACAGTCAAGGTGTATATTTACTAAAAATTTATAATGATTTAGGTAACTCTCAAACACTGAAACTAATTAAAGAGTAAATTGGTTAGATAGACAATCATTTATAAATGAAATTTATGTATAATTTATAATATAAAAAAAGCTGTTTTAAGTAAAACAGCTTTTTTTATTTTAATAATGAAGCGATTATTATGCTTCAAAAGGTTCAATAGAAACATAAGACTTGTCGCCTTGTGTTTTAGAAAACTTTACAATACCATCTACTTTGGCATGTAATGTATGGTCTTTCCCAGCGTAAACATTTTCACCTGGACGGTGTGCAGTTCCTCTTTGTCTAACAATAATGTTACCAGCAACTGCAGGCTGTCCACCAAAAATTTTCACACCTAATCGTTTCGATTCTGATTCTCTTCCGTTCTTTGAACTACCTACTCCTTTCTTGTGAGCCATGTTCTTTGGTTTTTAAATGTTATTTACTTAAAGCTTCAATTAACTCAGCCTTTTTAAGTGCTGAATATCCTTCAAGCCCTCTTTCTTTTGCTAATTTCTTTAACTCAGCAACAGTCATACTTTCAAGATCTTGACTGGCTGATTGCTCTTCTTTTTTTGCTTCTTTCTTATGGGCTGCTTTAGTTTCCTTTTTAGGAGCTGATTTTTTTGCTCCAGAAGCTAAAATATCTTCTACAGAAATTTCTGTAAAGGATTGACGATGACCATTTTTCTTTTTGTAGCCTTTACGTCTTTTCTTTTTAAAGACAATTACTTTATCGCCTTTAAGGTGTCTTAAAACTTTCGCTTTTACTTGAGCACCTTTTATAACTGGGGCGCCAATAGTAGTTTGTTCACCGTCAATTAACAACATTACATTATCAAAAGTAACGCTATCACCTTCGTTAGCGTCTAAACGATGTACAAAAACCTTTTGGTCTTTTGCAACCTTAAATTGCTGCCCTGCCATCTCTACAACTGCATGCATAATTTTTATGTTTATTTTTAAGGGTGCAAATATACTCCTTTTCTTTTTAAATTGAAGTCTTTGTAAGGAAAAATTCTATTATTGGTTATTATTTTCTGCAATCAACGTGTTATTCTAAATTAAAATACAAGTAACTTTTTTTATAAGATTAATCTATATTTGGTAAAAATATAATCTCCCCCTGTTATGAATTTATTTAACACTGTTGCTTCACCCTTAATTGTTATATTAATTTTCTTTAGCCCAATCTTTAGTATTTCACAAAATAAATATAAAGAAGGCTTCTATATTAATTTAGAAAATGACACCATTCATGGTTTTATACGTGATGATGATTGGATGCTTTCTCCAAAACACTTTTTGTTTAAATCTGATATGAAATTAGATGAACAGAAATTATTACCTTCACAAGTACTGTCTTTTCAACTTATAGAAGGTGATATTTTCATAGCTCAGACGCTGTCTTTGGAAGTAACTCCTACTAATGTCAACAAATTAGTTAAAGACTCTAGCTTGAATTATGAAGACAAAAGTATATTTTTAAAAACCTTGATTAAAGGAAGAGCTTCACTCTATAAATATTCTGAAGCAAATTTTACTCGTTATTTTTTGTTCCACGAAGGAGAACATGAACAATTAATTTATAAACAGTACCTCACCGAAAACGGAGAAATAGCAACAATCAATTACTTTAGAAATCAGCTATTTTCAGCATTAAAATGTGAAAAACTACGACTTAAAAATTTTGAAAATTTAGCTTATCTTGAAAAACCACTTAAAAAGATAGTTAAAACATACAATTCATGTTTTGAAGAGGAACAAGAGGAATTCAAAAAAGAACGTAAAGTTGACATGAACTTAAAAATAAGACCTGGTACACAATTTGGCTTTCTTGAGGTGGATAGTCCTGGAAGAGATACTGATAACTTTGGCTCTCAGCTTGCTTTTCGAATAGGCTTGGAACTGGAATACATATTGCCCTATAATAATAGTAAATGGTCTATAATTTTTGAGCCAGTTTTTCAAAGTTATTCTTCTAGAGTTGATTATGATTCCTTTGCTACTCCAAGATTTAGAGAAGCAAATTATACCTCAATAGAATTAGGTTTTGGCGTGAGACACTATTTCTTTCTAACTGAGGTTCAAAAACTTTTCATCAACGCTGGTGGAGTTGCTGATTTTCCATTTAATTCTTCTATTGAAGGGAATGTTGGTGGAAATTTAGATATTTCTAGATCTGCTAATGCTTTTTTTGGAGCAGGCTATTCCATAAGTAACAAAATTGGTTTTGAATTAAGGTGGCATTTAAATAGAGACTTAGTGCAGCCCTATACAAGTCATTCGTCAAGTTTTAATTCCATATCCTTAATTTTTGCTTACCAGCTTTTTTGAATGATTTAATTTTTTACCATCAGAAATAAATACCTATTTTAGTCGCACAAAATTACTATTATGTCATTCACAAAAGCAGTTGTTCGCCAAGTTGGTAGAGATTTAGGTAAAGTGGTTAGTAATCAAGTTTTTGGTGACCGTCATTCTACACCCTACCGAAGAGTTGGAAATAACTCTACTTCACGAAGAAAACAAAAAAGAAGTCAGCAAGTAGCACAGCAACAGCAAGTTATTCAGCCTGTTCAAGAGCAGCAGATTACCTCAACAGATTTTGATCGAGCTGTAGGCTTTGCTACAACCTTCACAGCACCCACCATGGTGAGGAAATTAGCTGGTGTTTATGAAGTCATGAAAACTGAAATCTATAAAGCAAAACAAGATGGTTATTTAGATACCGACGAGTCTAATATGGTATTTAAGATGGAAAGCGAATTTATGCATAAAGCAGAAATAATTACCGATTTATTAGAACTTGAAGAAGAAAAGAATAAAGTACATTTAGAAAAACTTCAAAAAATAGTTGAACTTACACAACGATTGATTAAAGAAACAATTGAACTTTCTTTAAAAGGGGCCAAAATTCAAAAACAATACTACGAAAACCTAAAACGAAATTATAGTGCTCCAGATTTTAAGCGTTATGTAGGTTTTGGTACCATTTGGATGCTTAATTATGCTAGGACGAATGAAAAAAACTTATTAAATACTATTGTAGCTAATGCAATAAGTATTTTTGCGATAAGTGTTGATCCAGTTTTTGCTCTGATTTATGGAGTTAGTTTCTTGATTGCAGTAGGTAAGTTTAGTAAAGATAAAAGTAATAATGAGCAAATGCTTGCATTGATGCATCAAGAAATTGAAATTGAAGAGCAGCGCATCAAACTTTTTGAGGGTATGCAAATGGATTCTGATAAATTAATTAATGAGTGATTACAAACTAAATAGTAATCCAAAATCAAGGCTTAATTCACTTGTGTTAGCATACCTGTTAAAATAAGACTCTCTATAATTTCCAGCTAAAACTAAGCCTACCACAGGAGAAATTTCATAAATTATTCCTATTTCGCTTCTTAGATAATAGCCATCTTCATTACTTTCATTATGAGCCTTGTTAATTATACGTGCTGGGCCTAAAGACCCAGATAAATATGGGGTAATGGGAAGTTTGTTATGCAAAAATAAACCTGCCTGAGGGCCAAAATCAAATTGCCAAAAATTAGCATTATTGACAATTGATCTTCGAGAAAAATCTACCGCGGCAAAACCGCCTACTGCAAAATATCTGCTAAGTGCATAAAACCCACTTGCATTTAAGTTTAATGAAGTTTGTCTACTGCCATCGTTTAAGCTTTCACGTCTAAAATTTAGATTAGAGCTACCTATTAGATAAACAGCTCTTTTTTCTATCAATGCTTTTTTTTGGTGGATAGGTCTTTTCTGTTTGGGCGCTCCATAAGTGGTGGTTTGGGCTTGACCAAAAATGCCTATAAGCATAAACCAAGCAAAGTAAATAAAAAAAGCATGACATTTAAGTAGAAACATAAGCGAATATTAAATTAAAAGCTGAACAGAAAACCAAGAGCAAATCCTCCAACACTTACTGAATTCAGTTCACTTGGTTGATTAAATTTAGTGTATTCATATGCCAAACCTACTCCTAAAAAATGATTAATTTCATAAATTAATCCAATGCTACCCGAATAGAAGTTTCCTCCTTTACTTAGTTCACTAGAGCCTATAAATGAATGAGTGTAACCACCTGATACATTTATATAAGGAGTAAATAAAGATTCATTAGGGATAAAAAAACCTAAAGAAGGACCAATTGCTATTAGCCAAGCACTAGATTCAAAGTCGTTAGAAGAATTAAAGCCAGAAACAGCAACTTCACCACCAAAGGCAAAATAATCTGAAAAAGCGTGAAGAACATTTCCTCCAAAATTAATATTTAGCTCAGTTATGCCGTTTGGAAGTTTAGTTCTGTTGAAGTCTAATAAGGCAGAAGCACCTATATAAGTTGCTCCTTCTCTAATTAGTTTTTGGTTTTCTTTTGTATCTTCTTCTACTTGACCAAAACCATTTGCCGAAACTAAAAGGAAGAAAACACTAAGTAGTGTTAGGTTGAAATATATTGATTTGGTACAATTTTTCATAGTTGTATAAAATTAAAATGCGATTATTGATTTGAATAATTCTTATAGGAAAAAGCTAAAGCCTAGATTGAATTGGTAAATTTCAAGTTCATCATTTAAGGGTACAAGAAAACGATCTGTTATAAGAACATCTCTTTCAATATAACTCAAATTAATATCTAGACTAAGGCTTTTTGGAATTAAAAATATACTTAAACCTGCATTTAAAGAAAGTTTATTAACGCTAAAGCTATCACTTATTGAAATACTTGAACCGTCAGGACCTGCAGTTATTAAATCATCTATCCTATTCTCTCCAAAAAAATAATTTATGCTTATAAAAGGTAAGACTTTTTGGTCTTCTTTAAAATTAAAATAATATCGTGCAAAAGCTCCGTATAGAAAACCACTAATTCTTGGCCCATCATTGCTAATGTTCAGTGATTCATAATCTAAACTTGGCCCTACAAATAAATTATCTACAAGGGCGTAACCCCTTGTAGGTTGAAGGAAAACTCATTTTTTATACCCTCGTTTGGACTGTTATTAATGAAGCCAAAATTTGATTTGGCGTCAATAACAAATCTTCCTTGTTCGGTTTGTGCTTGGGTAAAATAAGCAGTAAAAAGTGTAATTGAAAGGAATAGTAGTCTTTTCATAAGCTATTAAGAGATTAAATGAATAGGTTTTTAAGCTTTTCAGTTAACAAACTTACACCTTTTTTGAGTTTGGGAAGTTGATTTATTCACTTTTTTAAAGTTTTAATGAACTTGTATTATCAAGTTAAAATGCTGATTTGAAAACCAAAACCTTAGCCCCGATTGCAGTGAAAATCCCGTAAAATGGTAAGCTTTTAGTTTTTTTACCATTGAAAAGCGACCAACAGGAAGCTCTTAAAATGGTTTAAATAACTTAGCTTACAATTGTGGAATTGAAACGGAAAGCGGGTTCCTGGCTTCAAAAATTTAGTATATCCTTATAGAAATTAAAAATTGTTATGATTTGCGTTTTTATTTGTGCATTTTTGTAGCTTAATTTAAAGGTATGAGTAAGAAAAAACCCTTGATTTTAGTGACTAATGATGATGGCATCACAGCACCTGGAATACGTCACTTAATAGAAATTATGAAGACTATAGGTGAGGTGATTGTGGTTGCACCTGACCGCCCCCAAAGTGGAATGGGACATGCTATAACCGTGAATGATAACCTATACTGTGATGAAGTGCATTTGGATGATCAAGTACGTGAATTTAGCTGTTCTGGTACGCCAGCCGATTGTGTGAAAATTGCTAC
>PXFS01000129.1 GCA_003564185.1 Flavobacteriaceae bacterium | reverse complement strand
GGCGACCTGCCGGGCATCATCGAGAAACTGGATTACCTGCAGGATCTGGGCATCAATGTGATCTGGCTGAGTCCGATTTTCCCGTCCCCGAACGACGACAACGGCTACGACATCAGCGACTACCAGGACATTCTGGCGGAATTCGGCACCATGGCGGATTTCGATCGGTTGCTGGAGGAGGCCCATGCGCGCGGCATCCGCATCCTGCTCGACCTGGTGCTGAACCACACCAGCGACGAGCATGCCTGGTTTCAGGAATCACGCCAGTCGCGCAACAACCCCAAAAGCGACTGGTATATCTGGCGTGACGGCCGTAACGGCGGGCCGCCCAACAACTGGGAAAGCATCTTCAGCGGCTCGGCCTGGCGCTATTACCCCGAGCGGGACCAGTACTGCCTGCACCTGTTCTCCGCGCGCCAGCCCGACCTCAACTGGCACAACCCCGAGGTGAGGGAAGCGCTCTACTCCATGATCAACTGGTGGCTGGACAAGGGCGTGGACGGCTTTCGTATTGATGCCATCACCCATATCCGCAAGGAGCCGGGGCTACCCGATTTGCCCAACCCGGAAGGGCTGGATGTGGTGCCGTCACACCCCTATCACCGCAATGTCGCCGGCGTCATCGATGACATCAGCGACCTGTGCGCCAACACCTTCGCGCGCTACCCGGATGTCATGACGGTGGGTGAAGCGGCCGGGGTCACCGCCGATGACGCGGCGGAGTGGGTCGACACCGACCTGAACCGCTTCAGCATGATCTTCCAGTTCGAGCAGCTCAAGCTCTGGGGCACCGATGTGGACGCCGCTCTGAATCTGCCGGCGCTCAAGCGTACCCTGACCCGCTGGCAGAAAGCGCTGGAAGATCGTGGCTGGAACGCCCTGTTTGTGGAAAATCACGACATTGCCCGGATTGTCGCCACCTGGGGTAACGACCGCGATTACTGGCGCGAGAGTGCCACCGCTATCGCCACGATGTACTTCCTGATGCAGGGCACCCCCTTTATCTATCAGGGGCAGGAACTCGGCATGACCAACTTCCCGTTCGAGCGGCTGGACCAGTTCGACGACGTGGCAGTGCACAACTATATCGACAAGATGCGCGCCCGAGGCTTCAGCGACGAGGACATTCTGGCCCAGATCCGGGAGAGTGCACGCGACAACGCACGCACCCCCATGCAGTGGGATGACAGCCCCCAGGGCGGCTTCACCACAGGCAAGCCCTGGCTGGCCGTCAACCCGAACTACCGCACACTGAACGCAGCACAGCAACAGGACGACCCGAACTCGGTGCTGAACTTCTATCGTCGTCTGATCCGACTGCGCTCAACCCACAAGACCCTGATTCATGGCACCTATGATCTGGTGCTGGCCGATCATCCCCAGGTCTATGCGTATACGCGCAATGGAGACAATGCGCAGTTCGTGGTAATGGTCAACATGAGCGGCGAGCCGGCGGATATCGGCGCCTGCGAGGTTGACCTGGAAGGGGCGGAGCAGGTGCTGGGCAATCTGGCCCCGGCAGATTCCGGGTCGGCCGACCGTCTGCAGCCCTGGGAGGCGCGGGTGTTGCGCCTGTAGACCAACAGGCTCGCCCTGCGCTTGTCAGCCTCTGGCACCCAGCGCAGCGCAAGGCAGCGCCTACAAAGGAGGCACCCGCAGGCCAGCAGGCTCGCCCTGCGCTTGTCGAACCATGGCACCCAGCGCAGTGCAAGGCAGCGCCTACAAAGGAGGCTTCCGTAGGCCAGCAGGCTCGCCCTGCGCTTGTCGAACCATGGCACCCAGCGCAGCACAAGGCAGCGCCTACAAAAGAGGCTTCCGTAGGCCAGCAGGCTCGCCCTGCGCTTGTCAGCCTCTGGCACTCAGCGCAGCGCAAGGCAGCGCCTACAAAGGAGGCACCCGCAGGCCTGCAAAGGAGGCTTCCGTAGGCCAGCAGGCTCGCCCTGCGCTTGTCGAACCGTGGCTAGTCTGCAGACCGCAGGCGCACCAGGGGCGAGTCTTCAGCGTCCACCAGCAGATAGACATGGCCTGTGTCGGGGTGCACATTCACGTCCCGAATGCGCCAGCCTTCACCCCGCAGAGTCCGATGCTCGAAAGTGATGGTGCGGTCGTCCCGCTCGAAACGGCCCAGGTACTGATGCCAGAGACTGCCCATCAACAGGTTGTCCTGCCAGTCCGGGAAAGCATCCCCCTGATAGAACGCCATGCCAGAAGGCGGAAACCCCTCGACCTCGTCGTCGTAGTTGTCGGTCGTCCAGAAATAGATCGGGTTGACGGTGTCATCGCGATCAGGCGGGATGTCGCCGATCGGTGTGCGGAACACATAGTCACGGCCGTAAGTGGCAATGGGCCAGCCGTAATTGGCACCGGGCTGATCGATCACATTGATTTCATCACCGTTGCGCTCACCGTGCTCGCCCTGCCAGATCAGCCCGGTTCGGGGCTCCACCGCCATGGCCTGCACATTGCGATGGCCGTAAGTGAAGATGGCATCCAGTGCCTCGGGGTCGTCGACAAACGGATTGTCGTCCGGGATGGTGCCGTCCAGGCGCAGCCGCAACGTCTTGCCCCAGT
>PXFS01000167.1 GCA_003564185.1 Flavobacteriaceae bacterium | reverse complement strand
TGTCCCCACTATCTTGTGCATCTCCAATTAGAGTTGGATTTAGTTGGGCATGAGAAAAGTAAGGGCTTACCAAAAGAAAAATGATAAATAGTAATTTGTTGAACCGATTAATAATTTTATTCATTTTTATAGTTTTTATCATTAAATTATTAACTTAAATAATTTAATTTTTATGTGGGATTATGTCATTTAGTAAAATAGACTTTCAATGAAATGTTGCTTCAAGCAATTAAAATAAATTTTAAAAGTTGTTAAATAATTCTATTTTAACACGGAAAAACTTTTAAGAATTTAACACAATTTTGCTCAAATATAGTTGCTTGTGTTATTCAATGTATAAAGTCCTATAATAGATATTAACTATAAGCTTGTAGTGGTGGTTTTGTTGTGGTGAAAATTATAATATTCTTAATTTTAAGAAGTATTTATTTTGTGTTCGAGAAAAATTTTGCGCTTAAACTATAAAATTCATACTAATAAAAGATTGCAAAAAAAATTTAGTCTATTTTTAATAAATTAAACTATTACCTCTGTGGCTTTTAACATGATATAATGCAAATCTGTATTTCTAATAAAGCCATCTATTAAGTGGTTCCCAGGACCAAAAGAGGCCAATTCAACAAAATCACCTGTGTGATTTCCACTTGCCCAACCTATAGAGTGGTAGGATTCTTGAATACGAGATAATTTCTTAAAGGGTAAGTTTTTATAGTTATATAAACCATCTTCCTTTTCTAAACCTTTATAGTAGTTGAATAAGTCTTTAGCTTCTTCTTTAGTAATACCAAACCCATTTGCAAAGGCTATTCGTTCCCTAACAAATTCCACATTATCATTAGGAGTAATGCCCTGTAAAATCCAATCATTAGTAGCTTTGAATTGGTGTAGTCTATCAAAATTTTCATTTACCTCTTTGCCATATAGTATTCCAGGATTAGCATTACCATGATCAGTTGTAATAATCACCAAGGTTTCTTCATCTTGTAGGGCAAAATCCATAGCTACTCCTACGGCATCGTCAAAGGCCATTTGATCATATAATAACGCTCCCGCATCATTAGCATGTGCAGCCCAATCAACTTTACCACCTTCCACTTGAAGAACAAATCCCCTGCTGTGATCTTTCATTAAATAAATAGCTTTTTGAGTCATTTCAGCTAGTGTAGGAATATCTTTTTCAATATCTTTATTGTTCATTAAATCTAAGGTATATGGAAGTCCTTCATTATCAAAAACTCCTAAAATATTTCCCCGATTTATACTGTTCAACTGCTTTTTATTTTTTGCAACTTGGTAAGCCTTATTTTCAAAATCAGCATATAAATCCCTTCCATCTTTTCTATGTGAGGAATCAAAATAGTTTTGTCCACCTCCTAAAATTACGTCAGGCCCATGATCAAGGTATTTTTTAGCAATACCCGCTTGATCATTTCTTGTCCTGCTGTTAGTACAGAATCCAGCTGGTGTAGCATGGGTAACTGGAACGGTAGTAGCAATCCCTGTTTTCTTCCCTGCTCGTTTAAACTTTTGCCAAATAGGGGTATACTCTACACCTCCACGATCAACATTAATTCCTCCATTAGGTATGCGGTGTCCACCTCCCCAAGAGGAGGATGCAGCTGCTGAATCCGTAACAATTGAGCTTGCAGATGCCATGTCCATCAAGCTTCGCTTTACCATGTTATCTCTATATAAATCCAACCAAACAGAAGCTTTACCATCCTTTCTGTAGCGCAATGTATCTGCCATGGTTAGGGTCCCATTACTCATCCCATCACTGACTAGAAAAATTATATTTTTTGCTTTTTTCTTCTCTTGTTGAAGCGCTAGCTGTGGACTTGAGCATGCACCTAAAACACCTATTCCCGCACCAGCTAAAGCCGTGTTTTTGAAAAAATTTCTTCTTTTCATTAGTCGTTATTTTATTTTAAAAATAGCTTTATTAATAATGAGATAAACAATATTTATTTTAATAAATAGTAAATTTTTAATTCAGTTTAAAATTGATGTCCATTTTTTGAATTTCTGCGAGTAATTCAGCACATACATTCACTTTTCGCTTTTTACTTGGCATTGTCACTTTTAATTTTTGTTGCGCTTCGTAAACTACAAAATTAACTTGGTGCTTTCCTTTGTGTGCGTCGAACAAACGATCCAAGTGTTCGACTTTTTCTTGATCAAGTTGATGAATATCAAGATGTAAAATCATTTTTTTTACCATTTCATCTAAAATGTTTTGAAGCGGCTTAATTTGAGTGACCTGTGTCCTAGGTTTTCCTGGTTGACCTGTATTTTTATCGATGTAAGACTTGTTTCTAAATTTAACATAGATGAATTGATCTACGATCAAAAAATGCCGAAGTTTTAAATAATCTTCTCCAAATAGCCAAAAATCGTGCGATTCGTCGTAGTCTTCTAAAGTAAATTTTCCGTAACCTTGGCCATTCTTACCAACATTATGTAAAACATCGGTGACTACTCCGGCTACACTTAATTCACGATTTAAATATTTTTCAACCTCCCTAAAAATACTTAGTTTGGCATTGGTAAAATGTTTGATCTCGGTTTTAAAGTCATCTAATGGATGTCCAGATATAAAGATTCCTACCACTTCTTTTTCAGCTTTTAGCTTTTTCATAGTTGGCCACTCCTCACAGGGAGGCACTTCTGGTTCGGGTATTTGTACATCACTTGCCTCTCCAAATAAGCTTACTTGGGCAGAGTTTTTAGATTCTTGATAACGTGCTGCGTATTTGACTACTTTTTCTAAAAAGTTGAGCTCACCATCTGTAGTTTGGAAATATTGAGCACGATGGGTGTCAGGAAAACCATCAAAAGCACCAGCATAAGCCAAGCTTTCAAAGGCTTTTTTGTTAGCTGCTCGTAAATCAATACGTTTAGCCATATCAAAAATTGATTTGTATGGCCCATCCTTTTTTCTGTTTTCAATTATGGTTCCTACAGCAGGTTTCCCTACCCCTTTAATTGCTCCCATTCCGCAGCGCACAGCATTTTCCTTGTTCACTGAAAACTTGTAATAAGATTCATTTACATCTGGACCTAATACAATTAAGCCCATTCGCTTGCACTCTTCCATGAAGAAACTAACCTTTTTAATGTCATTCATGTTATTAGAAAGCACAGCAGCCATATATTCGGCTGGATAATGTGCCTTCAAGTAAGCCGTTTGATAGGCAATCCATGCATAGCAAGTGGAATGCGATTTATTAAAAGCATAACTTGCAAAAGCCTCCCAATCTTTCCAAATTTTTTCAAGCTTTTCTTCGTTATGACCGTTTTCCTTAGCTTGGTTAATGAATTTAGGCTTTAATTTAGCAAGCACATCTTTCAGCTTTTTCCCCATTGCTTTTCGCAATACGTCAGCTTCACCTTTTGTAAAGTTAGCTAGTTTTTGGGAAAGTAGCATTACCTGCTCTTGGTAAACCGTGATCCCGTAGGTTTCCTCTAAGTATTCTTCCATATCAGGCAAATCATAGGAAATTTCCTCTTTGCCATGCTTTCGCGCAATAAAACTTGGAATGTATTCCATTGGCCCAGGTCTATAGAGGGCATTCATTGCAATTAGGTCTTCAAATACAGTAGGCTTTAACTCCTTCATGTATTTTTGCATACCTGGAGATTCGTACTGAAAAATACCAACAGTTTCGCCTCGTTGGAACAATTCGTAAGTTAATTGATCGTCTAAAGGAAAACTTTCGGGATCTAATTCTATTCCGTGTTTTCCTTTTACAATGTCAACTGTATCTTTGATAAGGGTTAGGGTCTTTAAACCTAAAAAATCCATTTTCAACAGTCCAGCATCTTCAACTACCGAGTTATCAAACTGAGTTACATATAAATCTGAATCTTTAGCTAAAGCAACAGGAACAAACTTAGTGATATCGTCTGGGGTAATAATCACGCCACAAGCATGGATGCCTGTATTTCTTACAGAACCTTCTAATATTCTAGCCTGATTAACGGTCTCTGCTTCTGGAGTAGCATCTTCAGAAATACGGATTAACTCAAGTATTTTTTCTACATCTTCACTTCTAAACTTTTCTCTGAGATGCTTTTCCTCTTTCCCAAATATTTTTCCAAACTTGGTCATGTCTGGTACTAGCTTCGCAATTCGGTCAGCTTCATACAAGGGTAAATCTAATGCACGTGCTGTGTCGCGTATGGCTGATTTAGCCGCCATCGTACCATAAGTAATGATTTGAGCTACTTGATTAGCCCCATATTTTTCAATGACATAATCCATTACCTTACTTCTCCCTTCATCATCAAAGTCAATATCAATATCCGGCATACTTACACGCTCAGGATTAAGAAAACGCTCAAAAAGTAAATCGTATTGAATGGGATCAATATTTGTAATTTTTAAACAATAGGCAACCGCACTTCCTGCCGCAGAACCTCGTCCAGGACCAACTGAAACACCCATTTTTCGGGCTTCTCTAATAAAATCTTCAACAATCAAAAAATAACCTGGATAGCCGGTATTGGCAATGACTTCCAATTCAAAATCTAAGCGTTCTTTAATCTCTTCTGTAATTTCTCCGTAACGCTCTTTAGCTCCTATGTAAGTAATGTGCCTAAGATAGGCATTTTCACCCCTTTTACCGTTGTCTTCTTCGTCTTTTTCATCTTTAAATTTATCAGGAATTGTAAAAGCTGGTAATAAAACATCACGGTGTAACTCAAATGCCTCTACTTTATCCACAATTTCTTGAGTGTTAGTTATGGCCTCAGGCAAATCTTTGAAGAGCTCTTTCATCTCTTCTTCAGATTTAAAATAATATTCTTCATTCGGTAGTCCATAGCGATACCCACGCCCCCTACCTTTTGGAGTAGCTTGTTTTTCACCATCTTTAACACAAAGTAAGATGTCATGGGCATTGGCATCTTCTTGCATAGCGTAGTAGGTATTGTTGGTAGCTACAAGCTTTACTTGATGTTGTTGAGCAAATTGAATTAACACCTGATTGGCACGGTCTTCATCCTCCTGTTGGTGACGCATAATTTCAATATAAAAATCTTCACCAAAAGTAGATTTCCACCAAAGTAAGGCTTCTTCTGCTTGTTTTTCACCAAGATTAAGAATCTTACTGGGTATTTCTCCGTATAAATTCCCAGAGAGAACAATAACATCTTCTTTGTATTCTTCTATTATTTTTTTGTCTATTCGAGGCAAATAGTAAAAGCCATCTGTATAGGCTTTAGAAGACATTTTAGCCAGGTTGTGATAACCATTTTTATTTTTGGCCAAGAGGACAATTTGGTATCCATTGTCTTTTCGACTTTTGTCAGTATGGTCTTCGCAAACAAAAAACTCACAACCCACAATAGGTTTTAACGGATAAATTTCAGGCTCTCTACCTTCTTGCTCTGCTTTCTTCTTTTCTTCTTCGGCAGCTTTATTGTGCTTACTTGCCGCTGCAACAAAATGAAATGCTCCCATCATATTGGCATGATCGGTCAAAGCAACTGCAGGCATTTTAAAATGTCCAGCGCGTTCTACTAATTGCTGTACCGACATGGTAGATTGAAGAATTGAATACTGCGAATGATTGTGCAAATGAGCAAAGCTACTCTTTTGAAGCTCGGCGATATTTTCTTTTAATTCCGCCTCAGATATTACTTGCTTGGGCTCATCTTCAACTTGTTGTTGTCTAATTTCCTCCGAAGCTTTTTTTAAGTTGAGGTGTTGTAGTCCAACTTTCTGAATCGGTTTGGGGTTTTTGGCTGAAAACTCATCTAAATATCCTGGTTCTTGCTGAAGTTCTTGAAAAGTAAAGACCTTTTTCCTAACCAACTCAAGAAAACATCGGGTAGTTGCCTCTACATCGGCCGTAGCATTATGGGCTTCTGCAAAAGATTCGCCAAATAAGTATTCATGTAATTCGGTTAAGGTAGGTAATTTAAATTTTCCTCCTCTACCGCCTGGAAGCTTACATAAATTTGCGGTAACTTCAGTACAGGTGTCTAAAACAGGCATTTCAGTCATAGGACTTTCCATACCCGCTCGCAAAAACTCAGCCCCCGTTACATTGACATCAAAACCTACGTTTTGTCCAACTACAAATTGGCTCATTTGAAGCGCCCGATTAAAGTCTTCCAATACAAAATTGATGTCCTCACCTTGTGCTTGCGCCAACGCCGTAGATATTCCATGAATGCGTTCTGAATCATAAGGAATATCAAAACCATCAGGATGAATTAAATAGTCTTTTGCTTCCACTAAATTTCCCCATTGGTCATGCACTTGCCATGCTATCTGAATGACTCTTGGCCAATTATCAAGGTCTGAAATTGGTGCGTTAAAATTCTTAGGAAGTCCTGTAGTTTCGGTATCAAAAATGATGTACATCTGGAAAAATCTTTGATGTAAAATTAAAAAATAATCTAAGCTAAATTGGTTTCAAGCCGTTAAAATTATTATCGATTACTACCTGTTTTATTTTTTTAAAAAAACTTAGGTAATCTATTTAAAGCTTTAAGCTTCACTAAAAAGCTAGCTACTAAAAACCACAAACAAGAACTGCAAGGTTTTTTATGCGTTAAATTCTTATCAAATAACAACTTGAGGTGGTCGCTTGAATTCAATTTTATATATTTTAGTTTTATCTATGAGCACACCTCTTTTAATTTTTAATGACAAAGGAATTTATTGCACCGCAGCCAATGTGTATATAGATGCTTGGAAGCCTGTGGATAACGTAATTATCACCCATGGACATGCGGATCATTCGCGCTGGGGCCACCAACGCTATATCACCCATCATCATAATATTCCGATTATTAAACACCGCTTAGGAGATATTGAAGTGGTTGGTGTTGACTATGGGGAAACTTTTAGCGTGAATAACGTTAAGTTTAGTTTGCATCCCGCTGGGCACATCATTGGTAGTAGCCAAGTAAGGGTAGAGCATAAAGGCGAAGTTTGGGTGTTTACAGGCGATTATAAATTAGATGACGATGGAGTGGCAAAACCCTATGAAAGTGTTTCTTGTCATACATTTATTTCTGAATGTACTTTTGGACTTCCAGCGTTTAATTGGCGTCCACAAAAAGAAGTTTTTGAAGAAATTAATCAGTGGTGGCTAAGCAATCAAGAAGAAGGAAGAACATCAGTTTTATTCGGTTATTCCTTAGGAAAAGCACAACGCTTATTGAAGCATTTAAATCCAGACATAGGAAAAATTTATACCCATGGAGCCATAGAAAATATGACTGATGTGTGTAGGCAACTTGTTGAATTCCCTGCTACTGAACTAATCACTAGAGATACTACTAAAAAAGACTTACATGGTCATATGGTCTTAGCTCCACCCAGTGCTCATGGGAGTACATGGATTAGGAAAATGACGCCTTATGTAACTGGCTCAGCAAGTGGTTGGATGACTTTTCGAGGTGCTCGAAGAAGAAGGGCTATTGACCAAGGATTTGTTTTAAGTGATCATTGCGATTGGAACCAACTTTTGGAAGCGGTTAAAAATACAGGCTGTGAAAAAGTGATTTGTACTCACGGTTACACCGATATCTTTGCTAAATACTTACGCACCTTAGGTTATGACGCTAGAACAGAAAAAACACAATACGAAGAACAAGAAGATTAAGTTACCCACTAAGCACTAAAAGCTGAATTCTATAATAAACTTTTTAGGTAGCTAATAATTATAAAAAATGAAAGCATTTGCTCAATTAATAAAAACCATTGATTCTACCAACAAAACAAATAAAAAGGTAGATGCTTTAGCAGATTATTTTTCAACTGCACCTAACAATGATAAGGTTTGGACAATTGCTATACTTTCACACAGAAGACCTCCAAGACCAGTTAATACTACTCTTTTACGGGAATTTGCATCAGCATTAGCAGATATACCACTTTGGTTATTTGAGGAGTCCTACCATATTGTTGGAGATTTAGCAGAAACTATTGCTTTGGTACTTCCCAATGTAGAATCTTCTACGGATAAAAGCCTAAGCAGCTTTTGTGAAGACTTATTAGCCTTAAAAGCTGAATCTGAAGCCACCAAAAAAGCTTATTTGACGGAACACTGGACCCAAATGGATTATTATGAGCGCTTTGTTTTCAACAAACTAATTACAGGTGGATTTCGTATTGGGTTAAGTCAAAAACTAATGACCAGAGCGTTGGCAAAAGCCACAGAGCTTGATGAAGATATTTTAGCCTACAAATTGATGGGTAATTGGAATCCAGCTAAAATCACCTTTCAGGAATTAATTCTTGAAGAAAATAAAGCTGATTATCTCTCCAAACCCTATCCTTTCTATTTGGCTTATGCGTTAGAAGAGAATATAAGTGATTTAGGGAATCCTGCCGACTGGAGTGCAGAACACAAATGGGATGGAATACGCTCTCAAGTAATCATTAGAGATGGTGAATTGTTTGTTTGGAGTAGAGGTGAAGAATTGGTGACTGATAAATATCCCGAATTTGAAGAGTTTGTTGAACACATGCCTGATGGAATTGTTTTAGACGGCGAAATATTAGCCTACCCCAATAACGAAATTGGAAGTTTTAAAGATTTACAAACCCGAATTGGCAGGAAAAATGTGAGTAAGAAATTACTTGAAAAAACTCCCGTTATTCTTAAAGTATATGATTTATTAGAACTAAAGGGTGAAGATATTAGGGAAAAACCGTTGGCATGGCGAAGACAGGAATTAGAAAAACTCTATAAAAAATTTCAAAACAAGATAAGTGTTTTTCATCTTTCAGAAGAAATCAAATTTAATGAATGGGAAGAGTTGATTGCCGAAAGAGAACATGCAAGAGAAATTAAGTCTGAAGGTTTGATGTTGAAAAAAAAGAATGCCCACTACGGAGTAGGAAGGAAAAAAGGCGATTGGTGGAAATGGAAATCAGATCCCTTCAGTATAGATGGTGTTTTAACTTATGCCATGCGTGGCCACGGTAGAAGAAGTAATTTGTTTACTGATTATACCTTTGGTTTATGGGATGATGAAAAAAAAGAGTTAGTTACTTTTGCCAAAGCTTATTCTGGCTTAACCGATAAAGAATTTAAAGAACTAGATGCATGGATTAAAAAGAACACATTAGACCGATTTGGCCCTGTGCGTAGCGTAACTCCTCATCATGTTTTTGAAGTGGCTTTTGAAGGCATAGCCAAATCTAAACGGCATAAAAGTGGAGTAGCAACCAGGTTTCCAAGAATATTACGATGGCGAAAAGATAAGAAACTTGAAGAAGCCAATACATTATCCGACCTTAAAGCTTTAATTCCAAAATAAAATGAAACTCTCACCCGAATATTTTCAACAAAATGACGTGGTTGCTTTGGCTAAGGATTTAATAGGAAAGCACCTGTATACTTCTATCGACAATCAATTATGCAGTGGAATAATTTCGGAAACCGAAGCTTATGCTGGTATTGGTGACAAAGCCTGTCACGCTCATTTGGGTCGTTTTACCAAGCGCACAAGGGTAATGTATAAAACCGGTGGAATTGCCTATGTATATTTATGCTACGGAATTCATCATTTGTTTAATATTGTTACTAATCAAAAAGGAGTTGCTGATGCTGTTTTGATAAGAGGAGTAATTCCTGTAGAAGGTATTGAAACCATGCTTAAGCGAAGAAAGAAAGATAAAATCACTTCTCAATTATGCAGTGGTCCGGGAAATTTTACACAAGCCTTTGGAATTACCAAAACACATAATTCCCACTCTGTCTGTAGTCAACAAATTTGGCTGAAAGACCATTGCATAGAAGCAAACAAAATAAAAGCCACTCCAAGAATAGGAATAGATTATGCTGAGGAAGATGCACTTTTACCTTGGCGATTTGTTGGTGATTTTGAGGGTATATAATTGTGTGAAGCTTGGTTTTTCAATTGAAATGAAAGGTATATCAATTTAAAACCCCCTAACTAAAAGTTAAGGGGTTTTTGTAAATTGTCCTATTAATAGGCTTATTTCTTCAATTTTCTATATCCTAAATAACTTCCGATAATCATTCCAAGGGCTAATAAACCCTGAATTGGACTCTCAGGAACGTCTTCTACATCATTGTCGAAACCAATTTGATCAAAAAAGTTACTTCCATCTTGAAAAGCTTGCATCGCATTAGGCAACAGAATGAAACCAAGTGCTAGCAACATAAACAGTGTTCTATAATTTCTCATCTTCTTATTGCTTAATTAATTTGTGGGTTTGTTTTTGGTCACCTTCTTTCACTTCTATGAAATACAATCCTGAACTCAACTGTGAGGCGTCTACTTCAATTAACGAATTGCCGTGGGTAAATGACTTTTCCATCACTTTTCTTCCCGACACATCAAATACGCTAATTTGTGTGTTAACTGCTTGTGTACTTCCTAAGTTGATGTTTAAGGTTGAGCTTACCGGATTAGGGTAAAAACTAAATACATTAGCATCAAACTCCTCATTGGCAAAAGTCTCTACTTCAAAAACAATACTAAAACGAGTAAATGAGCTACTTTCCTCATTGCTACTATCTACTTCAAAAGCAATTTCGTTTACACCAGCTTCTAACTCGGTTGTTGATTCGTTATACGCATCTTTTAAGAAAGCTGTTGTTCCTTCGGGTAAATTTTGAACATCTAGCCAAAGCATGTAATTGTCTGTGGTATAGCCCTGCGTAAATAATTGAACTTCCTCTTCATTTTGAGGGAAACTTCTATTTTCAATACTTAACAATTGCTCATTGTTTAAGCTGGCAAGGTTTTCATCTAAGTTACCCATTTTAATGGCATCGCGATGGTCAACTGCGTTGTTTCCATTTGCTGAAAACCGTAAACCTAAAGCATCTTGCTCTCTTTCATTGGCGGTAAAGGCTTCTTGGGTATATAAACGCAGATTGATGAAAGCTAGCGCATTACTTGGGCTTGAAAATACCTGTGTCTGGTCTGCAGTAACCGCTTTTGAAGCTTCTGTAAATTCTATGGAGAAATCTGAACCGCTATCATTATTCCTTACAAAAAAGGCTTGTCCAGGGCGTAAAAACTGATTGGCATTAGAGGTGCCTGGGTTGTCAATAGTCTCATCTGAAACTTCGTTAGCTCCCCCTGGAAGAGTGATGGTTACAAAAGCTCCTCTATCAGCTAAAGCAGCATCCCAATAGTAAGCAAAACCATCATTGACATCATCTCCAAAATTAATCGCGTTGATATCAACCATTGCTTGGTAAGGGTTTCCAACAAAAGTAAACTCTTCAGGATTAGTTGCTACATCAGGAACAGGGAAATTTCCTGTTGTAAGTTCTCCTGTAGCTGATAAAGTAACCTCAGAGCTAGGAGAATCATTGCTGGTTAAATCAACCGTTTCACGACTCCCTCTCACTAGTGCTCTATAAGCATTTCCTGCTGCTAGGGTAGTAGTAGTGGTGTTCGTAACTTCTGTCCAACTTTGGCTAGCAGCATCATAGGTAAACATAGAAGGGTTGTTGGTAGCGGTTTCATCAAATCCGTTAGCTTCTCCTCCAGCTCCTGTAATGTGAATTTGTTCTTGCCATGCATCAGCTAAACTCACACCACTAACAGGTGAGGCCAAAAACCGAAATGCACGTCTAGAAGGAATAAAACGTTCTACGGTTACGTTACCTGT
>PXFS01000086.1 GCA_003564185.1 Flavobacteriaceae bacterium | reverse complement strand
TAGGATAGATTTGCCTTTCTCAACATTATCAATCAATGATTGTAACTAGCCCGTAAACAATTTGCTACCCTAGCTTTAATGATATAACTGTTAATAATACAAAGATATGAGCCCGTAAAATTGTAGGCTTTAGTTTTTTTGCTTTTGAAAAGCGACCGACAGGAAGCTCTTGAAAATGCCTAAAAAACTTAGCTTACAATTGCGGACTTGAAACGAAAAGCAGGTTCTTGGCTTCCTATTAAAATAGGCTTTCTGAAATAAAAAATGGACATCTATTTCAATCTTGTTGATGCGTTGATAAAATCGGGTTAACAAAGTGCATTTGCCCCTTTAATTTATTTAAATTCGCCTCTTTTAATTCAGCTATGGAAGACCAAATTGAAATTTTAGGTGCTAGGGCGCATAATCTTAAGAATATTGATATCAACATTCCTAGAGAAAAACTAGTTGTAATTACTGGTTTGTCTGGCTCAGGAAAGTCTTCGTTGGCGTTTGATACGATTTACGCGGAAGGTCAACGCCGCTATATTGAAACTTTTTCGGCCTATGCACGCCAATTTTTAGGGGGAATGGAGCGCCCTGATGTAGATAAAATTGAAGGTCTTTCTCCGGTGATTGCCATTGAGCAAAAAACTACCAGTAGAAGTCCAAGAAGTACAGTGGGAACCATTACCGAAATCTACGATTTTATGCGTCTTTTGTTTGCCAGAGCAGGGACAGCTTATTCGTTTGAAACCGGTGAAAAAATGGTGAGCTATACCGATCAACAAATTAAAAATCAAATCATAGAAGAGTTTGAAGGGAAGAAAATTAACATTTTAGCGCCTTTAATTCGTTCAAGGAAAGGACATTACCGTGAATTATTTGAGCAGATTGCTAAAAAGGGATTTGTAAAAGTTAGAGTGGATGGCGAAGTGAGAGACATTGAAAAGGGGATGAAGCTTGACCGCTATAAAATTCACGATATTGAGGTGGTGGTTGACCGAATTAAAGTGGATGAAAAATCTAAAAAGCGCTTGGATGAAAGTATAAAAACAGCTATGAAGCAGGGGAAAGACACCTTGCTTATATTAGAGCATGGCGCAAAGAAACCTCGCTTTTTTAGTCGTGATTTGATGTGCCCGACTACGGGAATTTCCTACCCCGTTCCAGAACCGAATAATTTTTCGTTTAACAGCCCCAAAGGGGCGTGCCCTACTTGTAACGGAATTGGCGAAGTGTGGAAAGTGAATATGGATAAAATTATTCCAGATGATGAAATTTCAATTCATGCTGGCGGAATTGATCCGTTGGGAAAAAAGAAGAGCAATTGGGCGTTTAGACAAATTGAAAATATTGCTTTAAAATTTGATTTCGAATTAAAAACACCCATCAAAGATATTCCGAATGAAGCCTTGGAAGTGATTTTAAGAGGAGGAAAAGAAAACTTTAAAGTCTTTAAGAAAAATGCCAAAGTTTCAGAAAGTAAATCCTACAATTATGAAGGGGTTTCTAACTTTATTGAAAACACCTTTCATCAAAGAGAAAGTTCGGCTTCGTTGAAGCGTTGGGCTAAAAAATACATGGATAGGCTTCCTTGTGGAACTTGTGAAGGTACACGCTTGAAGAAGGAATCACTTTATTATAAAATCAACGAAAAAAACATAGCCGATTTAATTGAAATGGATATTGAAGAATTGGCCGAATTTTTCAAGGAACTTCCGAAACAGTTAAGCGAAAATGAAAATAAAATAGCCAGCGAAATTATCAAGGAAATTAGTACGCGAATTCAGTTTTTGATTGATGTAGGTTTGACTTATCTCAATTTGAATCGCGGTGCGAATACTTTATCGGGAGGTGAAGCACAGCGAATTCGTTTGGCAACGCAAATCGGCTCTCAGTTGGTGGGAGTCTTGTATATTTTGGATGAACCCAGTATTGGTTTGCATCAACGGGACAATCAGAAGTTGATTGATTCGTTAGTTTCTTTGCGGGATGTGGGGAATTCAATTATTGTGGTGGAACACGACCAAGACATGATTGAATGTGCCGACCACGTGATTGACATTGGTCCATTTGCTGGGAAAAATGGAGGTGAAATCATTAGTCAGGGAACACCTGCAGAAATAAAAAAGACCTCCACGATTACGGCCGATTATTTGAGTGGAAAACGAAGAATTGAAGTTCCTAAAAAGCGAAGAAAAGGTAACGGAAAACACCTTCATTTAACAGGTGCAAGTGGTAATAATTTAAAGAATGTGTCCATTAAAATTCCCTTGGGGAAAATGATTGGAGTTACTGGAGTTTCGGGAAGTGGTAAATCGACTTTAATCAATGAAACGCTCTATCCAATTCTGAATAATTATTACTTTAACGGCGTAAAAGAACCTCAGCCTTACAAGAGTATTAGAGGCTTGAAGTACTTGGATAAAGTGATTGACATCAATCAAAGTCCTATTGGAAGAACCCCACGGTCTAATCCAGCGACATATACGGGTGTTTTTGATGAAATAAGAAAACTGTTCACCAAAACTCCTGAAGCCTTGATTAGAGGGTACAAACCTGGGAGATTTAGTTTTAATGTAAAAGGAGGAAGGTGTGAAACCTG
>PXFS01000063.1 GCA_003564185.1 Flavobacteriaceae bacterium | reverse complement strand
CCTCCACACTAAATCTCGGGATATCAATTTCATCTCCTAATTCAAATCTACCTTCTGGTTTTATAGGAATTTCACCAAAGAACCGAACTAAATTGAAATTAAAAAATGCTCTTAAAAATCTAGCTTCTGCTAAAAATTGCTCCTTTCCTGGAAAATCTGTTGTGTCTTCGTTTTCTATCATAAAACTTGCTCTATATACTCCAGCAAAATTGAAATCCCAAACATTTCTAATTTGTTCATTTACAGGGGTATGTATCATACGATCAACCTGTTGCCAACCAATCACATCTGTAGGGCTTTCGCCACCAGTATTGATATCATCCGATGCAATTTCAGCCAGCATTACGCTTGCATAATTAGCTTGTAAAAGATCATAGATGGCAATAAGTCCATTTCTGTAATCTTCTTCAGAAAGGAAAAAATTTTCTGAATCAACTGTAAACGGTGGATCTACTTCAACAAAATCATCTGCACAGGATAAAGTGAAGAAAGTTAATACCGTTATTACTATATATTTTTTCATCATTCTTATATTTTTCAATTAAAAATTAGCATTCAATCCTAAAATTGCTACTCTTGGTAAAGGGTAAAACCCAAAATCAATTCCTTGCCCGATTGGAGCTCCTGTTGAGGCTGTAGGGTCATATCCCGAATATCCAGTAAATGTATATACATTATCTACTTTGGCATAAAGTCTTAAGTTACTGACTTTTATTCTCTCTAAAAGTTCTTTTTTGAAAGAATACCCCACACTTACTGTTTGTAACCTTAAGAAAGAACCATCTTCTACAAAAAAGTCTGAAAAGACATTATTTGATGTAGCCCCAGAAGTAACTCTTGGGATAGAGTTAGTACTACCTGGACCTGTCCACCTATCTTTGTTATACGCTAACATATTCACATTAGGCTGATCACGTTCAAAGTTTCTTACTATATCATTACCAATATTAGCAAACATATAGGTTGAAAAGTCCCATTGCTTGTACTCTACAGTTAAATTGTATCCTAACGTCACATCAGGTATTGGATTACCGATATTAACTCGGTCATCTTCATTTATCACTCCATCTCCGTTGGTATCTACAAATCTTAGGTCACCCGGCTGTGCTGATGCACCAAGAGCTTGTTGTGAAGGATGAGCGTCAACTTCTTCTTGCGTCTGAAAAATTCCATCAGTTTGGTATCCAAAAAAGAAACCAATTGGCTGACCTACTTGCATTCTAGAAGGAGCTGGTTGTCCAACCCCAAATGCTCCACCTTCTAAAAAGTCTGTCCCATTTATTGCAGTCACGCGGTTTCTTATAGTGGTTACATTAAAACTTGTATTAATGCTTAAATCATCTGTCCAATTATCAGAATAAGAGAGTTCTACTTCAACACCTTGGTTTCTAACCGAACCTGCGTTAATTGTTGGTGCTGAAGAACCTGGAGCTGCAACACCAGTAATTCCAGTTACAGGGATACCTGGGATTAGTAAATCACGAGTATCTCTTCTGTAATAATCAACAGCTAAATTTACTTTATTATTCCAAAGACGCAAGTCAATACCAAAATCAACCATCGTATTTTCCTCCCATTTTACATCTGGATTGGCTAATGGTCCTAATGCTTGACCTTCAATTAATCCAGCACCTGGATTTACATAGGTAGCCGATCCTGTCATTAAAGATCTATACAAGAAATTATCAATACGGTCATTACCTAGCACCCCGAAACTACCTCTAACTTTAAAGAAATCTAAGGCGTCAATTTCTGGAAAGAAATCTTCATCTGAAGCTATCCATCCAGCGGTTGCCGATGGAAACCAACCGACTCTGTTTTCAGGACCAAATTGAGTTGATGAATCTCTTCTTAACATTCCTGAAAACAAGTAACGATCCTGAAGCGTATATTCTACACGCGTGAAATAGGAAAGTCTACGCAAATCGTAAGCAAAAGAATCTGCTGTTAATTCATCTCCTGTACCTGTAGCAGTACCAACATTTGCAAATTCCCAAGAATTATTAGGTACTCCAGTTCTTGATGCACCAATAAACTCACCGTATTGCCTAAATACATTCATACCAACTAAAAAGGTTACTTCATGTATGTCTGCAAACTTATTGGTATAAGTGTGAAATAAATCCAAGGTATAATCATAATCGCTTTGTTGATTTTGATTTACTTGGTTGTTATCTCCAAAACGGTTGAAAATTCTGTTAGGCCCATAATTAAAAGTTGGGAAGAATTCTCTAAATCTAGTATTGGCAGAGTTAAAACCTATTCTTGCTTGTATATCAAGGTTATCATGATATTCATAAGTACCATGAACATTACCACTTATACGATTGGTAGTTCCCTCATTAAAAGTATTTCTAATTTGTGTTAGTGGATTAACTACCTCATTACCTAAATCTATAAAACCTGTAAGGTTGTCTGCCCCTCTAGGTATAGTTGGAGCCATATTTATAGCGTTAAATAATACAGAGCCTAAGCCAAAATCATTTAAGCCTCTATTTTCTGTATGGAAATAATTCAAGTTGGTTTTTAAATTTAAATTATCTTTTAAATCAGTATCTAAGGCAATTTGTGCGGTTTGTCGCTTAAATCCAGACT
>PXFS01000077.1 GCA_003564185.1 Flavobacteriaceae bacterium | reverse complement strand
CATGTCTGCTAATACAATTTCTCTGTTTTCATCACGTTGTAACATAACTTTTTTGTTACTAAATTAAAAATTAATTATATATCCAGCTTAAAGATTGAGTTAAACTAATATTTTTAGTGAATTAATTAACATTAATTAAAACTTTGACTTGATACGCTCTCCATTTTTGTACTGACCTACAAAAGCATCTCTAAAGTTTAACTGCCTAACTACATTACGCAATTTTTCAGCTTCTTCTTTAGTTTCAAAAACTCCTAAAGTGAATAAATTAAAATCATCAAAATTTGCATTTCTTACCAACGAAAATGAAGAAGACGACAAGCGTGTATCAAATTTCTTGAACGCACCTAATTGAACAGCGTAGAACTCATTTAAATCCAACGGATGTGTTCCTCTGGACTTGAAGGCTTGTAATTCTTGTTCTAAATTAGTAACAGTAGTTTGGTATTGATTAATTTCATCTTGCTTAACAACTACCTCATCATCTGCAACCGCAGTTCCTATTTCTACAGGCAATAAATCGGGTTGCGTATATAACAAGGCATAAGTTCCAATAAGTAACACAAAAAACAGAACACTCAAAATCATGAAAACACTTTTTTGCTTTTGAGATTCTTCAGCTTTCTTCTCAGCTTTGTTTTTTTGTGAAATGCTATTGGCTAAACTTTCTTCAGAAGTGGCTATTTTAGCTTTGAGTTCGTTTAATTCTGCTTCGGTTAAAACGGGCATAAATAATTGATTTAATATTAGGTTCTAAAATTAGATAAAATTAATTAATAATAGACTTAATATTTAAAAAACTATCATTTTATAAAACTGTTAATCAACAATTAAGCAAGACTTCCTTATAAGCTTTTTTTAGGCAATTTACCTAAGTTTAGTTCAGCCGACCTACCCCCATCCTCATCTTTTTGAATTTTCATGCGCAAGGAGGTTTTCTTCCCTTTTTTAAACCCCCAATCAGTTCGTAAATCAGTATTTACTCTCAATACGGTATAGCTGATTCCCAACTCATCTAAGCGCTCTACTGTCCATTCATAGTCTTCTCTTTTCCCTTTATTTCTTCCAGCGAATTTAGACCAATGGTAAACAAAATAATAGTCAGTTTCAGGCAAATTTTCTAGTTTAATTGGTTCACCATATAAATCTTCAGTTTCATTTATAAAATCAGATAAATGAGTAAATTTAAAGCCAAAATCAGCTTCAGACAAATCACAATCATGAACTTGTTTTATGAAGTCCTCTTTCAAATCCACAAATTGAGAAGCGACGCACGACTCAGCTCCAGCGTAACATTTTCTATTTCCATCGGCATCAAAAAAATACAAGTCACCATCCAAAGAACTAAGCATAATGTGATAATAAGTTGAATCTTGTTCTTGTTTTACATACATAAAGTCTAGTCCATTTTCAGGACTAAAACTCAATTTTTCTGAAGCCCTCTGGATTTGATTGTTGGTTTGTACTCTCGGACTTTTCAAACCTAAAAGGGTTTTAAAGGTAAAGCCACAAGAACTCAAGCTTGTGGCTGTAATAAAAATTATAAGTAAGAAAAGTAAGCTCTTGTTTCGCATTATGAAATCCATTTCACTTTACTAAAATCAGGTTTTCGTTTTTCAAGAAATGCATTTCTACCTTCTTTGGCTTCCTCCGTCATATAGGCTAAGCGAGTAGCTTCTCCGGCAAACACCTGTTGCCCTACCATGCCATCGTCAGTAGCATTAAAAGCAAATTTGAGCATTTTTATGGAGGTAGGCGATTTCTCTAAAATTTCTTGTGCCCATTGATAAGCGGTTGCTTCTAATTCTTCGTGAGGAATTACGGCATTTACCATTCCCATTTCAAAGGCTTCTTGAGCTGAATAATTTCTTCCCAAGAAAAAGATTTCACGAGCTCTTTTTTGTCCGACCATCTTGGCTAAATAAGCCGAACCATAACCTCCGTCAAAACTAGTTACATCGGCATCGGTTTGTTTGAAAATGGCATGTTCTTTACTGGCCAAAGTTAAATCACAAACCACGTGAAGTGAATGACCTCCGCCCACGGCCCAGCCTGGAACAACGGCAATGACTACCTTCGGCATAAATCTAATGAGTCGCTGAACTTCTAAAACATTTAATCGTGGAGTTCCTTCATCGTCAACATATCCTTGGTGACCACGGGCGTTTTGATCGCCTCCACTACAGAAAGCATATTTCCCGTCTTTTGGCGAAGGGCCTTCACCTGAAAGTAAAACTACTCCTATGCTGTGATCTTCTCTTGCATCTAGAAAAGCTTCAAAAAGCTCGTGTACGGTTTGCGGACGAAATGCATTTCTTACTTCAGGGCGATTAAAAGCGATTCTTGCTACGCCATTGCTTTTATGGTAAGTGATATCTTGGTAATCTTTAACTTTTTTCCAGTTCATTGTATATAGGTTTCTGTTCTTTTTCTACAAAAATACGAAAGCTTTTGAATTGTGGTAGTTTTTGAGATTAGTATTCGTCTAATCAAAAAAACACTACTGTAAAAACCGCAAAGGCGCAAAGGACGCAAAAGAAGTTTACTGTAATTAATCAATTCTACCAGTGAGATTTTTCTGTAAATTAATGATTATCAGTTTTTGTTTCAAGTTCGAGCGAAGTCGAGAACCATTCACAT
>PXFS01000081.1 GCA_003564185.1 Flavobacteriaceae bacterium | reverse complement strand
ACTGGCGAATTTGTAGAGGTGAACACAATTTTACTTGAAGAGGGCTATGAACCACCTATAACCGATTTTGGCTTTACTAAAGACGGAGAAGATTTTACTGATGAATTGTTAAGTGAAGAAAGGCTTTTACTTATTGCAACTTATAATTTGTCAAAAGCAGAAAAAAGCGGTTGGGAAAATACAATTGAACAAGTAAAAAAGGCTCAAGATGAAGGCTATAGAGTGGTAGCTTTGTCGGCTTCAAGTGGTTCAGAATTTGAAGAACTTTTTGAAAAATATAAGGTTTCTTTTGAGTACTATTTTGCAGATGAAACAGCTATCAAAACCATAATACGCTCTAATCCAGGTTTATTAATTATTAAAAACGCTGTTATTGAACAGAAATATCACTGGAACGATGCGGAACATTTAGAATTTTAAACCATATGATTTGAGCCATTTGATCCGAAAATTCACTTATGCTTTTTTAACATTATTTGGAGTAGTTAGTGTCGTTTTTTTTCTATTTACAGTTCTTCCTGGTGATCCAGCTCAAATGATTTTAGGACAAAATGAAACCGAAGATCAAAGACAAATTATCAATAAAAAATATGGCTTTAATCTTCCCATTTATCATCAGTATTTTCTCTACTTAAACGATTTATCACCAATTTCGGTGCATTCAAAAAACCAAACTGATTATTCCTATCTTGAACATCCAAAATATCAACTTAAAGAATTATTTGGCTTTAATAATTACAGTGTAGCTGCTAAAAAACCCTATTTAAGAGAGTCCTTTCAAAGAGAGGGTAAAACAGTTAATCAGGTAATTTTAGAAACTCTACCAAATACAGTAGTTTTAGCCTTTACCTCTATTTGCCTTGCTATGTTTTTGGGTATTATTCTTGGGATTCTTTCTGCTTTAAACAAAGGTAAATTAGTAGACCAAACACTGCAAATTTTAGCTACATTAGGCATGAGTTTACCTTCTTTTTTCAGTGCGGTTCTTTTCGCATGGTTATTTGCTTTTGTATTAGGAAAATATACAGGCTTAAATATGACAGGAAGTCTTTATGAATTAGATGATTTTGGAGAAGCTTATCGTTTACAACTAAAAAACCTAATTCTACCAGCTTTTGTTTTAGGAATTAGGCCACTTGCAGTTGTAATACAGCTTATGCGAAATTCTCTTTTAGAAATTTTACAATTAGATTACATTAGAACAGCAAAAGCCAAAGGGCTTTCCCCATCTAAAATCATATATTCTCATGCCTTAAAAAATTCACTAAACCCTGTAATTACAGCAATATCTGGTTGGTTTGCTTCTCTATTAGCAGGGGCTGTTTTTGTTGAGTATATCTTCGGTTGGAACGGTTTAGGGAAAGAAATTGTAGATGCTTTAAATATGCTCGATATGCCTGTTATTATGGGAGCAGTTATCGTTATTGCTAGTATGTTTATATTAATTAATATATTTGTAGATATAATTTATTCAAAACTCGACCCTAAAGTCAATTAAACACAACAAACTCATGAGAAAAAAAATTGTAGCTGGAAACTGGAAAATGAATTGCGATTTATCTGAAACAAAAAACTTACTCGAAGGCTTAACACAATCATTACCAAACTTGTTATCTGCTGAAGTAATTGTTGCGCCTCCATTTACTAACCTTCAATTCGCCTTTGATAATCTTAAAAACAGACCAATACACGTATGCTCTCAAAATATAAACGAAAATGATTCTGGTGCTTTTACAGGGGAAATTTCTGTAGCTATGTTGAAGTCAGTTGGTGTAAATTATGCCATCGTTGGTCATAGTGAAAGAAGAGAAATTTATAATGAAACAGATGAGCTATTAAAAAAGAAAGTCAATCAATCTTTAAAAAATAATATAACTCCTTTGTTTTGTGTTGGAGAAAAGCTTCCAGCAAGAGAAGCAGAAAAACACTTTGATGTTGTTAAAGAACAAATTGAAAAAGCAACCTTTCATTTATCGGCTGATGAATTCAAAAACATTGTCATAGCCTATGAGCCTGTATGGGCTATTGGTACTGGAAAAACAGCTAGTCCAGAACAAGCTCAAGAAATGCATCTTTATATTAGAGAATTAATTGCAAAAAAGTACAACCAAACTACTGCTGATGAAGTAAGTATTTTATATGGAGGAAGTGTAAAGCCAGCTAATGCTAAAGAAATTTTTGGACAACCTGATGTAGATGGGGGATTGATAGGAGGTGCTTCTCTAAATGCTGAAGATTTTGTAGCTATAATTAAATCCTTTTGAAACAACGAATTATAAAGCCTAACTTAATATTACCCCCATTTTTAAATGGGGGTTAAAATTATCAATGGGTTATCGGCTTTAGCCAAATTTTTTTCATTCCGTTTTTCAAATGATTAATCTTTTTATTGAATTCAAAACGACCCCATCGGGGTCAAATGTGTATAGAAAAAATGTAACCTTTTGCCACCGACTCCGTAGGAGTCGAATCTATATAGGAAAAAATTATAATTAGCAACCAAAAACCCCCGTTGGTGTCGGTCAAAGCTTAATCAGGTTGAGTTAAGTTTTTGTGTACAACCTTTTCATTACTAGCACTTAAAAAAACGCTTCTAATTTTTTTTAAAAATAAGTTGTTTGGTATAAAAAAAAGGTAGTATTTTTGCCTT
>PXFS01000101.1 GCA_003564185.1 Flavobacteriaceae bacterium | reverse complement strand
AAACACGGAAGAAGAGCAATATCTGTATTTAGATATGGACTTGATTATTTATCAAAATGCTTATTATCAGGAACTAAAAAATATGATATTAACCTAAATCAATTTTTGTCGTGTACTTAGAATATTTTTAAGTAATTTTAATTGATAAATAGTAGTAATATAAAATACTTGCTGTCTTGAAAAGTATGCAATTTAAAAACTTTACCTTTATGCCAAATTAATGAATAGTTTTTTATTAAAATAGAAATTAAAATGATGCAAATTGCAATAATAGGAAGTGGTACCATGGGTAGTGGAATTGCTCAAGTAGCCGCAACAGCTAATTGTAAAGTGAAACTTTTTGACACTAAAAAAGAAGCTTTAGAAAAGGCCGAAAATGCTTTAGATAAAATTTTAAACCGCTTAATTGAAAAAGGCCGAATAGATGAAGCCGAAAAAAATAGAATTCAAGGAAATATTTCTTATGTAGAAAGTTTGCAAGATTTACACGATGCCGACTTAACCATTGAAGCCATTGTTGAAAATTTAGAAATCAAGCAAAAAGTATTTCGAGAGTTGGAGTCCATTCAGCGAGAAGATTCAGTTATGGCAAGTAACACTTCCTCACTTTCCATCGCTTCCATCGCTTCTTGCTTAAAAAAACCTGAGCGTTGTATAGGAATTCATTTTTTTAATCCTGCGCCATTGATGCCATTGGTAGAAGTAATTCCCGCGGTGCAAACATCTTCTGAGGTATTTGATAAGGTTTTTTCAATCATAGAATCATGGAAAAAAGTAGCTGTAAAAGCAAAAGATACACCGGGATTTATTGTGAATCGTGTAGCCCGACCGTTTTATGGCGAAGCATTACGCATCTATGAAGAAGGTTTTGAAGGGCTACCCGAAGGAGAACAAGGATTTGCTACTATTGATTGGGCCATGAAAAGCATCGGCAAATTTAGAATGGGCCCTTTTGAATTAATGGACTTTATAGGAAATGATGTCAACTACACAGTTACAGAAACTGTATTTACAGCTTTTTACTATGACCCGCGATACAAACCGTCATTTACACAAAAGCGACACGCAGAAGCAGGATATTTAGGAAGAAAATCAGGTAGGGGTTACTACAATTATGCTGAAGGCGCCGTGAAAGCAAATCCGATTCAAGATGAAGTTTTAGGAAACAAAATTTTCAATCGTATTTTGGTAATGCTTATCAACGAAGCTGCCGATGCTCTATTTCTCAATATTGCCTCCGCCAAAGACATCGATTTAGCTATGACCAAAGGCGTTAATTACCCCAAAGGTTTATTGAAATGGGCGAATGAAAAAGGCATTGATTGGTGTGTAGAAGAAATGGATAAATTATACGATATTTACCGAGAAGACCGGTACCGATGCAGTCCATTGTTAAGGAAGATGAAGGAAAGTGGTGAAGTTTTTTAGTTGGTTAGTTTTTAGTTGGTTAGTTAATTAGTATCTTTTTCCTTTATAAATTTTGAAAAAGAAGTTGTGAATTTTTCTATTCAAATAAACTTTTAAGTTTTATGCAAAGTGAATATCAATTTAAGTTTGAAGACTTGATAATGTGTCAAAAAGCTTTAGATTTTGCAGATTTAGTTTACGAACAAATACTAAAGTTCACTAAAGAAGAAACCTACAGATTGTCTTCTCAATTTAAACCAATTTTATAACGAGATAGATGTCACAATTTACTTTTCTATGTTTAATGCCGACGCATATTTTAAGGAGTATTTATACGACAATTAAAATAGCATTCGGTATTATAAGAGCTTCAGATTCTATAGCTTTAAATATTGCAGAGGGTTATTCAAGTACAAAGCCAAATTTTAATAAGTATTTGCAAATAGCTTGGGATAGTGCTAATGAATGTGTTGTTTGCAGTACAAAAGCAAGAAGAAGAGGATTTATAGATTTTAAAACAGATGAGAATAATCGAAAATTGATTACCGAACTTTCTAAGATGATCTCATCTTATAAGAAGTTTTTAAGAAACTCCTAATTCAATACTACTAAACTAAAAAACTAAAAACTAAAATGCCATCAACAAAAATACCTCATAAAATGCTTTCTCTAGACCCGTTTAGTAAGTGGTTGGGGATTGAAATTATTGAAGTGAAAATTGGTTATTGCAAATTGGGTCTTCGTATTCGGAAAGAAATGCTGAATTCTATGCAAAAAGCCCACGGTGGAATTACCTATTCATTAGCTGATTCCGCTTTTGGATTTGCGGTAAATACCCACGGAAAATTCGCTGTTTCTATAGAAACATCTATCAATCATATTGAAGCATTAGTGGAAGGCGACTATATTACCGCCGAAACTAAAATTGATGTTACCAAAAATAAACTCGGATTTCAGGTGGTTGAGGTCAAAAGAAACGAAGAGCTTGTAGCTTTGTTTAAAGGAGTAGTTTATCGTACCTCTAAGGAGTGGGACGTTGATTAGTGCATCCCGTAATGTAATTTACTGTTGAAAAAAGTCTTATGACTTAATTTCTAAAATAAGTATATTGAAAATTCGATAATTGTAAAATTTGAAAGTTTTTGGTCTTGGTTTTAATATAAAAACCCAAAATGCCACAACGGAATTACATTTCCAAAACCATTAATTATGTCATCTTTAACGATATATGAATTAGGTATGTTTT
>PXFS01000046.1 GCA_003564185.1 Flavobacteriaceae bacterium | reverse complement strand
TCGTAGGGAAGATGTACATCCACTGGGAGTGGCCTGTGGTGCGATCCACGGCTTCAATATGTCCCAGGTTTGTCCCGAGGAGAATCCGTTCTTCAGCTATCTGTATGGCCTCTACGGTTCCAGGGTTCAGGAGATAAGGGAGGTGCCCTTTCCAGTTATGAATCGCTGAACTAAATGCGACTTCGACCATGTGTTCAAGCGTCGGGTCAACGCGACTGCCCTATTCAGTAGTGACGGAGACAATGACCTTCACGTCATACATGTAACCATCAGACGGCGCGCTGCTGACGAACTTTCCTCGCCCATGGCGTCTCGGCAGGTAATATGACCAAATCCGATCGCGTGTAATGAAATCTTTGCAATGAATCATACTGTCTTGGCCGTATGAAATAATATATTTTCCTTCTAATCCACGGTCAAATTTCTCCTTGTGAGCTCGGCATAATGATTCTGTATTCATTTTCTGCCGTGTAGGTCCATCCACATGATGAACACCAGGCCGATCCCGCTGGTACGGTGCCTCCGCATTGCACGCATGTAGTATCGGAACTCATGTCATCTACCTCTCTCTTCGGGGAAAGGTCTCCGCTGAGTTCCTTGTAGCGTCTAAGCTCTGACTGAACGGGCCAGTCAGCGAACACGAAGTACAGCAGCATAATAATGTTTGCGTACGGAATATAGAACAGGAAGCAAAGCCATCCGGGGTTGCCTGTTTTGCTAACCAATCTCCATATTAGGGCACTTTATATGCCTGGTGCCTGCTCAGGTGTTCCGCTATGGGGCACCTGTGGAGGTACCTTTGAGGGTTCAATTATTGTTGTGGCGATTAAGTCGATAAGCTGTGCCCGGCTGGGTATCTCATCGACTGTGAATGCAAAGGATGCCAGGATCGTCATCATGATCTCGTCGATATGACGTTCAGAATCCTCAATCTTACGCAGGTGAAATCCGACATTACGGTCGCCTTCCGTGGATGCGAGCGATACGGATGCGACGGTGCGGTCCTCTGGCGAGTCACCGATTCGGACCAGCCCCCTGGTATGGGGAGTAAGGAATGTAAAGACCTCGTTGCTCCCGCGTAGGGATGCGACTTTGTGAGAAAGCTGAAGCGACCGCGCAACAAACGTATCATTCCTGAGCGTAAGCACTTCCCAAAACGAAGGGTATCGGGCATGCTCTATGTCGATCTCTCCCTGAACAGCGTCGGCATCGTAAGAATCTATCAGGGTTACAAGGGATGAGTGTTTGGTCTTTGCACCCGGTAATGAGTCCATGGCGCTAGCGCCATCCGCTCGAATAAAATGCATCGAAAAGGGCGCAAGGAATGCGAGCGTGAAGTCGGAACTGGTGAGAAGGACGCACGAGCCGTCGCTGGTGGACTCGGCGGAGAAGGTGATGGACGCGGGAGTGAGAAAAGAGGCGTAGCCAAGATTCACGCGATGTGTTGGCTCCTGGGTCGAAGAAGGCGTGCGGTGGGTGAGATCGCTTTGGATGCGGTGTTCGGCATGGGCGAGCGCGGTAATCCTGCCGAGCGCAAGATATCGGGGAACAACTCGCGCACCGGCTATAAGGGTGATAGCCGCGGCGACACCGAGTGCTGCCGCGAGAAGTTGCTTATTCATCGTTATATCCAATCTCAAGGATCAGGCGCATGGTTTGATGGTAGAGGCGCACCGGATATCCATTCCTCTTTATCGAACGCTCCCTGGCTCCCATTACATCCCGCAGTCGTTTCTGACGGCCAAGTATTCATCGGCGCAGCGTATTGTAAAGCGGAAACATGAATTTCTCTTTGGTGTCCCGGCGGGGCCTTTCATGATGCGGGAAGTCGACGTCCAGAGGGTCGACGGCCTTGAAGGTGATGCCGCGGTGTTCTATGCGTCCGTGCCCGCTGTCGGTCTGGGCAAAAAGGGGGAGAGGTCCTTGGTCTTCAAAGCCGCGTTCCCGTGGACCGTCTTCTGGTTCTTCTTGACCTGGATCAGGAAGTTGCCGCCTTTTTCCACGATGGCGTTGGCGGTGGCATTCTGGCAGTGAAGGGCATCTTCCGGGCACGGTCTACCTCAACACGGAAACGCTGCGCATCTCGGCAGGCGGGGTCCCCGCGCAACTGCTCCCACCGGATGAACTGGCGGGGATCCTCGCGCGGCTCGGGATCGGAAACGAGCACACGGTCGTGATCTATTCCAGCGGCGGTGAGACATTCGCCCAATGCCACGTTCGTCGCCTTCGTGCTGGAATGGCTCGGGCACCAGGCCATCGGCGTGCTCGACGGCGGGTACGAGAAGTGGGCCGCGGAGGGCCGCCCGGTCACAGGGGGCGTTCCCGTCCCTTGAAATTGCACGATTCGAGCATGCTATCGAACCTGCGCTGATGCGGACGGCTGCTGATGTCGAGAGGGCTATCGGGGCTGGCAGCGCCGTATTGCTCGACGCTCGCGGTCCGCCGATGTACGCCGCCGGACATATCCCGTCAGCCCACAATTTCTTCCTGGAACAAACGCTGGAGGGCGAAGTCGTCAAGACCTGGAAGTCGCCCGCCGATCTGCGCCGGATGGCGGCCGAGCTCCGGTCATCGTCGATCTGGAGGATCTCGGCGATCCCCCATTCCCCCAGCTTCCAGATGGCCGAGTACTGGGTCGGCTTGCTCCCCATGGCAGCC
>PXFS01000036.1 GCA_003564185.1 Flavobacteriaceae bacterium | reverse complement strand
TCAAAATAATCAAGTAAACCATCAGGTAAAAAGCTCTTTAAAAGTTCTATATTCATCTAATTTAATCTATAGGTTAAAAAAACAAATATACTCTACTCCCCATAAATAATTGTTGACCCATACTTATCCTTTAAAGAATTGCGATAAACTTAATTCAAATAGATATTTTTAAAAAAAAGCATATATTTGAAAAAACCTGTTTGAAGTATTAAATATCTATTTTATGAAAAACATATTGGTTCTTACCTGTTTACTTACATTGGTCTTTACTGATGTGAAAGCACAGAATTTTGAAATTGGATTTGGATTGGGGTCTGGTGGTGCTTACTTATTTGAAGCCTATGATAGTGGAGTAGACATTGATTATACTATGCCTTTTAGTTCTTACGTGGATTTAAAGTATGGGAAACCTGAAAATTATTTTGGTGTAAAACTTAGGTTTCAATATATGAATGCCGGAATACAGGGAACTGATTGGAAAAATCCAAATCTTGAAATTGATGGAGAAGTTTCTTCTTTAACCACTTTATTTTTGCTTGAACATTTAAGTACCGAAAGAAATTGGAATAGGGGTTATAATTTTGGTTTAGGTTTCACTAATCAACTGCTAAGACCAGATTTAATCAATTCTTCTAGCGGTGTAAAAAGTAGCTTTATTTGTTTTCATTTAGGTGGTGTTTTACGAAAAAACATCAATGAACATCTTTCCTTTCAAATTGAGCCAAGTTTGTTATGGTTTGATCCTGTGAATTCTATGAGGAATAGCGACAAATGGCAAATTGCTGGTGAGGATTTAAACATTTTAGTCCAATTTGGAATGATTTATAAGTTTAATTAGGAGGTGGAAAAATTCTTCACAAGTTTACCTATTAATACCAACATAAGTTTACATTACTTTACTATTTGAAAAAAAAGGGCTCCAATACAGAACCCTTTAATTCATACAATTAAAAATACTTAGCTTAAAACTAGATAGTTAAGCAAAAACTTCTTTCCTTAAAATAGTTTGGGTTCGATCTGGTCCAACTGAAACTATACTAATAGGCACTTGTAAAAAGTCTTCAATAAAATCAATATAAGTGTTTAATTCAGCTGGAATTGTAGTTGCTTCTCGTTGCTTAGTTAAGTCTTCCTTCCATCCTTTAAAAGTTTTATAAATTGGTTGTAGGCTCTCATCTTCCAAAGTAAAAGGAAGGTGAGAAATTTCTTCTCCTCTATAGTGATATGAAGTACACACTTTTAATTCATCAAAGCCACTTAATACATCGGCTTTCATCATCATAAGTTGAGTTACTCCATTGACTTGAACAGCATATTTTAAGGCTACTAAATCTAACCAACCACAGCGTCTTGGTCTTCCTGTAGTAGCTCCAAATTCATTACCCACTTTGGCCATTTTCTTACCGTTTTCATCAAAAAGTTCAGTTGGAAAAGGACCACTTCCTACACGCGTAGTATAGGCCTTAAATATTCCGTATACATTTTTAATTTGGTTAGGTGCCACTCCTAAGCCTGTACATGCACCAGCTGCGGTAGTATTAGAAGAAGTTACGTAAGGATAAGTTCCAAAGTCTATATCTAACAAAGAGCCTTGCGCTCCTTCAGCTAATATTTTATCCGCTTTCAGCATACATTGTTGAAGGTATTCTTCAGAATCAATAAAAGTTAATGATTTCAAAACTTCTACAGCATTAAAAAATTCAACTTCTAATTCAGCTAAGTCATACTGCACATCAACATTATAGAATTTAATCATTGCTTCATGCTTATTGGCTAAATTTCTATATTTTTCTTTCCAATTAGGCAGTTCTAAATCTCCAACTCTAATGCCATTTCTACCTGTTTTATCCATATAGGTTGGGCCAATGCCTTTAAGGGTAGAGCCAATCTTAGCTTTTCCTTTTGCGGTTTCAGACGCCGCATCTAAAAGCCTATGGGTAGGTAAGATAATATGAGCTTTTCTTGAAATTAAAAGTGTTTTTGTAAAATCCAGATTAAATTGAGCTAAATTATCTAGCTCTTTCTTAAAGATAACAGGATCAATAACTACACCATTTCCAACTAAGTTGGTAGCATTTTTATGAAAAATACCAGAAGGTATGGTATGCAAAACATGTTTTATCCCATCAAATTCAAGGGTATGTCCAGCATTAGGCCCACCTTGAAAGCGAGCAATTACATTGTACTCTTTTGTTAAGTAATCTACAATTTTTCCTTTTCCTTCGTCTCCCCACTGAAGACCTAATAGCAAATCTATTGCCATAAAAATTTATTTAGGTTGATTTCTAGTTCCGTAAAAATATAGAGAATGTTTGTCAATTTTTATATCAAAAACTTCCTCTATGGTTTGTTTAATCGATTCAATTCTTGGATCACAAAACTCAATCACTTCAGAAGTATCTGTAAGAATGACATGATCATGTTGTCGATCAAAATAAGATTTTTCGTATTGTGCCTGATTGTTACCAAATTGATGTTTTCTTACCAAGCCACATTCCATTAACAAATCAATGGTATTGTAAAGTGTAGCTCTACTCACCCTATAATTTTTATTTTTCATAGAAATGTACAAGGTTTCAATATCAAAATGTTCTTGTTTAGCATAAATTTCATGAAGAATAGCATAACGCTCAGGTGTTTTTCGATGACCCTTGTCCTCTAAAAACTTGGTAAATACATTCTTAACAATAATTTGATTGTTTGGCTTGGCATCTTTTTCCATGTTGCAAATTTAAGTTTTATTCACGGGTAATGTGATCAATTCCGCTAATTTTTTTCAATTCTAGCATAAGCTTTTTAAGAATGGTTTTGTTTTTCACTTTCAAATTAATAAAGCCTTCAAAAACACCATGCTTACTATCAAATGAAATACTTTGCATATTTACACCCAGATTTTTTGAAATTACCGAAGTAATCTGATTGATTAAACCAACATCGTCTAAGCCTGTTAATTTGAGTTTAGCAATAAATTCTTCTTGGCTTGAATCAATCCATTTAGCCTTTAAAATTCGATATGCATAATTACTCTGTAATTGAATGGCATTGGGACATTCTTTTTTATGCACTTTTATACCATCGTTGACCGTTAAAAATCCAAAAACTTCATCTCCTGGTATAGGATTACAGCACTGAGCTAACTCATAATTGAGCTTATCTTCATCGTCTCCAAAAACCAATTGATCATAATTATGAGTGATTTCATCACTTTTTTGGTTTTCAAGTGAACTGCCTCGTTTAATTTTATTCTTAAAAAATGAAAATAAAGCATTGTTTCTATTATTAACAAATCGCTTTATTTCTGCGTTATCAATAGTTCCAATACCTACACGATAAAATAAATCCTGACTGGTCTTCAACTTAAAAAATCGTATTAATTCAGTTTCTGTTTTTTCATTAAGTTGAATACGTTGAGATTTTAATTTCCTAATTAAAATTTCTCTTCCTTCTTCAGCAATCTGCTTCTGCTTTATTTTTAAAGTCGATTTTATTTTACTCCTAGCTTTTGCCGTAGTAGTAAAATCTAACCAGTTGTTGGTTGGTTTTGCCGTTGAACTAGTAATGACCTCAACTTGATCTCCACTTTTCAGGGTGTGTGAAAGTGGTTTGAGCTTTCCGTTAACTTTCACCCCACGGGTACTTAAGCCAACATCAGTATGAATTGCAAAAGCAAAATCTAAAGCGGTTGCCCCTTTTGGAAGCGACTTCAAATCTCCTTGTGGTGTGAAAACAAAAATCTCTTTGGCATAAAGATTTAATTTGAATTGCTCAACAAAATCTACCGCATTTAAGTCGTTATTTTCTAAGGCATCTTGTAGTCTATTTAACCAAACTTCTATACCTTTTTCTTCATCCTCTCCGTGTTTATACTTATAATGAGCAGCATATCCTTTCTCAGCAATTTCATGCATTCGCTCGCTTCTAATCTGAACCTCTACCCATCTTCCCTCAGGCCCCATTACGGTAATATGTAAAGCTTCATATCCCGTGGTTTTTGGAGAGGATATCCAATCTCTTAGGCGCGTTGGATTAGGCCTAAAGTAATCCGTTACAATAGAATAAATCTTCCAAGCTAAGAATTTTTCATTCTCTGGAGATGATTCATAGATAATTCGAATAGCAAACTTATCGTAAATTTCATCAAAGGTAACATTCTGCGCAGCTAACTTTTTCCTAATGGAATAAATAGATTTTGTTCTCCCTTTCAGCTGAAATGTTATGTTTTCTTTTTCTATTGCTTCGGTAATAATTTGAGAAAAGTTGTTGATATAATCATCTCGATCGGCTTCTGATTCTTTCAGTTTTTTCTGAATATCCTTATATACTTCGGGTTCCGTATATTTCAAGCTGAAATCTTCCAACTGAGTTTTAATGTTATATAGTCCTATCCGATGCGCTAAAGGAGCGTAAATATAAAGTGTTTCTGATGCAATTTTCACCTGTTTATCGTCCCGCATTGCATCCATGGTCTGCATATTATGCAAACGATCTGCTATTTTGATAATGATGACTCTAATATCATCATTTAGTGTGAGTAGCATTTTTCTGAAATTCTCAGCTTGAAATGAGATATCAGCATCTTTCTTCAGATTAGAAATCTTAGTTAAACCATCTACAATTTTGGCCACGGTCTCACCAAACATTTGCTCTAAATCAGCTAAGGTATATTCCGTATCTTCTACCACATCATGCAAAAGTGCAGCTGCTATTGATGTAGCATCTAAACCAATTTCTGAAGCTACAATTTGGGCTACTGATATGGGGTGAAAGATATATGCTTCACCTGACTTTCTTCGTTGTTCTTTATGCGCCTCTAGAGCAGTTTCAAAGGCATGACGAATCATTACTTTATCTTCATCGGATAAAGTACGATAGCTAATGCGTAGCAATTTTTTGTATTCATTAGCAATTCGCTTGTTTTCTTCAGCAATAAATTCTTCTGTTAATTCCATAGTTTAAAAATAAGAATTCATTTTAATTCAACAAGTTTTTTATGCGGTCTTTTAAAGGTGGATGTGAATAATTTAAAAACACGTTCCAAGCATGCGGTGTAAGATTACTCAAGCTTTTTTTGCTCAATGTTTTTAAGCTATTTATTAAATGACTTGCTTGGTAAGTATCTTTAGCATAGTCATCTGCTTGGTATTCAAATTTTCTAGATAATAAATTCATCAAAACTCCAGTTAGGGTTGAAATTGGACCATATAAAAATCCAAAGACTAATAAGCCTATATGAAAACTTGGTTGATTAGCATTAAGCGCTTCAGAAAAAATAGGCTGATTAATCATTAGTGAAAGCAGGAAAAGCGTTATTCCGGTGAGTAAACTGGACAGTATTAAATTATAAATAATGTGTTTATGTTTGTAATGGCCAACCTCGTGTGCCAAAACAGCAACCACCTCCTCTTCGTTAAGATCATTGATTAGGGTATCATACAAGGTAATTCGTTTTTGCTTGCCAAAACCGGAAAAATAAGCATTGGCTTTTGTACTTCTTTTAGAACCATCAATCACAAAAATATGCTGAATTTTAAAATCAACTGCTTTAGCGTATTCTTCAATTTTAGCTTTTAGGCTTCCATTCTCTAAAGGGGTCTGTTTATTGAAAAGCGGAACAATTAATTGCGCATAAAATAAATTCATTACCAAACTAAATGCACTAATAAACAACCAAGCTATCCACCAAAAATCTGTTGGAAAACTTAAATAAAACCATTGTAGAATGGCCAAAACACCCCCTCCAACAACAATTAGTAACAACCAAGATTTAAGCTTATCAACTACAAAGGTTGTTTTTGTGGTTTGATTGAAGCCAAATTTTTCCTCAATAATAAAAGTAGCATAATAGGAGAATGGAAGTTGAATGATATCATTAGCAAAAAAAAGTATTCCGAAAAAGCTTAAACTAATAAGAATTTCATTTTCAAAATGCAATCTTACCCAATCATCTAGAAAAGCAAAACCATCAAAAAATAACAAAGCTAGAATAAGTAATAAATTAAAAGCCCCTGTAAGCATTCCAAAACGATGATAGGTTTTTTTATAAGCTTGCGATTTCAGGTATTCTTTTTCGTCAAAAACATCCTCTACCTCTTCTGGAAGTTCATCTTGAAAATGACGCGCATTGAAATAATTAGTTATAAATTGAAGAATATACTCAACAACAATTATGGCGATAATAATCCAAAATAAAACTTCTGTGGTCATATACTTTTTTGTGCAAAGTAACTATTTATTCTAAGAATTTACACATTTAAGGAAGAGTAGAATTAGTTTGGATATAAAATCTATAATTCAAAACAAAAGTTAGCTATGAACCAGGTTATTAGTAAGTTTTTTAGGTATTTTAAGCAAATCATTGCTAATTCAAAAAACTAATGTTAACTTTGCGTTAGATAGTATTTTGCAAACTGATTGATGAAAGAAGCTTTACAACATATTGATTTACTTGAAATTAATTTTAAAAAGCTCCTTGCAACAAATCAAAATTTGAGAGAGGAAAATCAATTATTGAAGAAAGAATTGATAGCATCTAATCAGGAAACAGAATTGCTCTTAGCTGAAATAGATCATTTAAAAAAACAGATGAGATCACTTCAAACAGCAAATGCTATTTTAGGCAGTAAGGAAAATAAAAAAGCAACTAAACTGAAAATAAATAGTTTAATTAGAGAAATTGATGAATGCATAGTACAATTGGCTGATTAATGAAGGATAAGCTTAAAATAAAAATTTCGATTGGAGACCGTGTCTATCCGTTAAGCATTTTTCCAGAACAGGAAGAAAGCTTGAGAAAGGCCGCTAAAGAGATTAACTCCATGATGAAAAAATACGAACAAAGCTACGCCGTTAGAGATAAACAAGATGTGTTAGCCATGTGTGCACTTCAATTTGCTAATCAGCTTGAAAACTTAGGAAAATCAAATGCTGAGTTACAAGTAGATGTAGTGAAGAAATTAAAAGATTTAAATAAGTTAGTTGAAAATAATTGTAATTAACAAACGTTCTTAACATAAGTATTAAACATACTGCCTGTATTAGTTTTAGATTTTGATAAACTCAACACTTTACAATTAAAAAGGGTGAGTTACAATTGCTAAAGCAAGCCTCCTTAGAGTGGATCCTTGACCAGTTGTGTAGCCCTAAACCTGTTTTTTAGGAGTTTACTTCAAAAACAGTTAGCTAATACAGGTTTTTTTTATAATTAAAATTAGTAAAATGGAAATTGAAATAATAATAACAGCTATTGCGGCATTGATCATAGGTCTTTTAATCGGTTTTTTTATCAATAAGAATATTGAAAAGAACAAGGCTTCAGGAACTTTGAGCAGTGCAGAAAGAGAAGTAAAACGGCTTTTAAAAGAGGCTGAAAAAGAAGGTGAAAGCATTAAAAAAGACAAGATTCTTCAAGCCAAGGAAAAGTTTATTGAGCTTAAAGCTGAGCATGAAAAAGTAATCAATTCCAAAGACAGAAAAATAGCTGAAGTAGAGAAACGTGTTAAAGATAAAGAATCTAAGCTTTCTAGTGAACTTTCAAAAAATGAAAAACTTAACCGATCATTAGAAGCCAAAAATGATGATTTTGACCACCGTATTGCTATTATAGAAAAAAAACAAAAAGAAGTTGATAAGGTACTTCAAGATAAAATCAAACAACTTGAGGTAATAAGTGGTTTAAGCGCAGAAGAAGCCAAAGAGAAATTGATGGAATCTATTGAAGAGACTGCAAAATCCGAAGCCATGTCGCTTATTCAAGATACTGTTGAAGAAGCCAAACTAACCGCTCAACAAGAAGCTAAGAAAATAGTTATTAACACCATTCAGCGTGTTGGTACGGAAGAAGCTATCGATAATTGTGTTTCTGTTTTCAATTTAGAAAGCGATGATGTTAAAGGTAGAATTATTGGTAGAGAAGGTAGGAATATACGAGCTATTGAAGCAGCTACTGGAGTTGAAATTATTGTTGACGATACTCCCGAAGCTATTATTTTATCCTGTTTTGATGCCGTTCGTAGAGAAGTTGCTAGATTATCCTTACACCGACTTGTAACTGATGGAAGAATTCATCCAGCTAGAATAGAAGAGGTAGTGAAAAAAACACAGAAACAAATTGAAGATGAAATTGCTGATATAGGTAAGCGAACCATCATTGACCTTGGAATTCATGGCTTACACCCTGAACTTGTACGTTTGGTAGGAAGAATGAAATACCGTAGCTCTTATGGTCAAAACTTGCTTCAACACTCAAGAGAAGTAGCTAAATTGTGCGGTATAATGGCGTCTGAACTTGGATTGAATCCAAAACTTGCTAAACGAGCTGGATTGCTTCATGACATTGGTAAAGTACCTGAAACTGAAACCGAGACTCCCCACGCTATTCTAGGTATGCAATGGGCTGAGAAATATGGTGAAAAGCCAGAAGTTTGTAATGCTATTGGTGCTCACCACGATGAAATTGAGATGAATTCCTTAATTTCTCCCCTAATTCAGGTATGTGATGCGATTAGTGGGGCACGACCTGGAGCTAGAAGACAAGTTTTAGATTCTTACGTAAAACGACTGAAAGAGTTAGAAGATATTGCTTTTGGATTTAATGGAGTTAAAAAAGCATATGCTATTCAGGCAGGAAGAGAGTTAAGAGTAATTGTTGATTGTGAAAAGGTGAATGATGAAAAAGCTGCCGCACTTTCTTTTGAAATTTCACAGAAAATTCAAACCGATATGACCTACCCAGGGCAAGTAAAAATTACTGTAATTCGAGAAACTAGAGCAATTAACGTAGCGAAGTAAGCTACTAACTATCTTTTCAAATTAAAACACCTTGTTTGAATATTCAAACAAGGTGTTTTAATTTAAATCCTGCGCCTATACAACCTAATACCAATTTAAGGCCTCAATTTTTGGTTGTATTTTTCTTCAAAATAAACAAAATAGTGATATAGCAAATAATTGACTTCATACCCATAATCAATACTACCGTTGTAATCAATAAGTAGCGGATATAATTCTCTTTCGTTGGTATTTGCTCTATTAATGACACGTGCGTTATAGGCATTTACATATTGAATGTTTTTATTTTCCAAGAAAGCCTGCTCGTAAAATCCTCGAGGACGCTGACTTACCAACCAACCTTGAAAGCCAGGCTCTACAATAATAATTTCATAAGATAAGCTATCGTTTTTAATATGAATACTATCTCCTTCTTTAACCTCATCTTTAGGGACAGTTGATTTCCATGTTGATTGGCAAGAAAATGAAAAAATCAAGGTCATTAAAACTAAAACAAACAATGTTTTTTTAAGCATAAATATTATGGATTAGACAAACTTATATTGTTTCTAATTGGTCATATCTACAATAAAAGCTCCATCGTAAGTTTTTGCAATTTTCTTTTGAAATCTTTCAGCAGAAGCTCGATTAGAAAATTGACCTAAGATTACTGTGTATACACGTTCACTATCATTCTTTTTAGACTCAATAGTAATATGTTCCTTGAATGAAGTTTTCAACTCTGCTGCAAAACGCATTAAATTTACCATCTCTCTAAAACTTCCAATCTGTACACCAAAAAAGTCAGGGGTTATAGATTTTGCTTCGATACTGAAGAATTCTGATGTCTGTTTTTCGGGCTTGACTTGTACCTGACTCTGATTTGCAATTTGCTCATTTTTTTCTTCAGCAGCTTCTGTTGTCTCTTCAAAAGCAACTTCAGCTGTTTCTTTAGCGGCTTTGATTTCTGGAGATTTCTCCTTGATGTTTACTGAAACTTCTTGCGAAGAAGCTGGCTGCTGAACAACCTCTTCATCACTAATTACTTCAATTTCAACTTCAGTCACTCCATCTCCATAAAAGTCTAGCTCTTCTGCCACAGATTTACTTAGGTCAATAATTCTTCCACGAATAAAAGGTCCACGATCATTAATCCTGACAACAACCTGCTTGTTATTCTTTAAGTTGGTAACTCTAACCCTAGTACCAAATTCAAGGCTCTTGTGCGCTGCTGTTGCTTCTTTTTGAGAAAATGTCTCTCCACTTGAGGTGGTACGACCTTCAAACTTATCATCATAATATGATGCAAGCCCCTTTTGAACTTGCGCTTGGAGTCCAAATGAACAACTTAAAATTAGTAATAGTATAAAATTTTTCATTTTTCTATTTTTATCAAATACATAAAAAACCTGCAGTTTTTGCTATTCTCCAAAACTACAGGTTTCATTTTATATTTTCACTAAAGAAACTTATTTTTTATCAATTGCTATAATTTGATCTGCTAACTCTACCCCAATTCTTGCCTGCGCTTCTTGCGTAGCTCCTCCAATATGAGGACTTAAAGACAGCTTAGGATTCATTAATAATTTGATTGGTGGTGTAGGTTCATTTTCAAACACATCTAAAGCTGCATAAGCAATTTGGTTATTAGCTAAGGCTACATCAAGCGCCTTTTCATCAACCACTCCACCTCTTGCAGTATTCACTAAGACCGCTGAATTTTTCATCAGTTCTAACTCAGGTTTTCCAATGATGTAATCTTTTTGTTTAGGAACATGCAAACTAATAAAATCAGAATTTTTAACTACTTCTTCAAAGCTCACTGTCTTCAGGTCAAAGCTTAATTTCTGACCATCAAAAAAAGATAATTCAATTTGCGTTTTTTCTACCATAGGGTCATAGGCCAATATTTTCATACCCAGTCCAATGGCTTTTTTGGCTACTGCTTGACCTATTCTTCCAAACCCAATAATACCTATAGTTTTACCCGCTAATTCTGTACCCCCAGCACAAGCTTTTTTTAAGGCTTTGAATTTAGAATCACCTTCTAAAGGCATATCTCGGTTGGTATTGTGCAAATTTCTAGCAAGTCCTAACATATGCGCCATCACTAATTCAGCTACACTTTCTGAAGAAGCTGCAGGAGTATTTATTACCTCTATTCCTTTTGATTTTGCATAATCCACATCAATATTATCCAGTCCAACTCCCCCTCTTCCAATAATTTTCAAGCCTGGCACTTGGTCAATTAGTTCTTTTCTAACCTGAGTAGCACTTCTTACCAAAATCACATCAATAGCATTTTCATTCATGTAATTGGCCAATTGCTCTTGAGCTACTTTCACCGTTTCAACTTGGTGACCAGCATTTTCTAGTACATCTATACCTTCAGGTGAAACTCCATCGTTTGCTAAAATCTTCATTTTCTTTTTTGTTTACAATTTTTTATAAAGTCTTATGCTTTTCTCTCTAATTCTCTCATTACATCGACTAAAACTTGAACACTTTCAATGGGTAAAGCATTATACATAGATGCCCTGTAGCCTCCAACACTTCGGTGACCATTAATGCCATTCAACTTCGCTTCTTTTGCCATTTCGTCAAATTTCGGTTTTAAAGCTTCATCTGTAAGGGTAAATGTAGCATTCATTATTGAACGGTCTTCTTTTGCTGCAAATCCTTCAAATAATGGATTTCGATCAATTTCAGCATACATTAAATCAGCTTTTTTATTATTTTTCTTTTCAATTGAAGCAACACCACCTTGTCCCTTTAACCATTCCAAAGTTAGCATAGAAACATAAACAGAAAAAACGGGCGGAGTGTTGAACATACTTTCTTTACTAATCATGGTTTGATAGTCCAACATAGAAGGAATACTCCTTGAAACTTTACCTAAAATTTCATTTTTAACCACCACTAAAGTTGCCCCCGCTGGTCCCATGTTTTTTTGAGCACCGGCATAAATTAAATCGAAATAAGAGAAATCTATTGCCCTAGAAAAAATATCGCTACTCATATCACAAACTACAGGAATAGTTGTAGGCTTAAAGTTTTTGATTTGTGTACCAAAAATGGTATTATTGGTAGTCACATGAAAATAATCTGCATCTGAAGGCACTTCGTATGAATTAGGAATATAATTGTAGTTTTTATCTTTTGAAGAAGCTACAAC
>PXFS01000058.1 GCA_003564185.1 Flavobacteriaceae bacterium | reverse complement strand
GCAAAAATACAACTTCTTACTTCTATAACCAAATCTAAATGGAATTATTTTAAGGTTATCTTTACACTATATTTTAATGAACTTTTTCCCCATTAAGGGAAGGCAAAAATACTACCTTTTTAAAACACAATCCAAATTATTTGAAAGAAAATTAATAGGTTTTTTCAAAAGCTAGTTTTTCACGTTAAGCAATTTATCCCCTCCCTTATGGGGAGGGTTAGGGGGGGCTTTTTTCTTCCTTTAAACATTCAACCCCGCTGGGGTCGTTATCAATTCAACAATAAGATTAATCATTTGAAATTGAATACATAAGTAAGGAATTAATGTTTTAAGAAGTTGAACTGAAAACAATCAAAACAAACAGGTAAAAAATTGGCAAAGCTTCCACCCAAAATGAAGCGAAGTACTTTTTTTGATGAACCTTGCTAAAGATAATCATAAATAATAGGCTTAGGGCTACAAATAAATACACCTTGAAATGAATAACTTCAAGAAGAATAAAATTGATACCACTCCCCATTAATAAAAGTAATCCCCCTAAAATTTTGGTCTTTGTAATACCTAAGACTTGGGGCAGTGTTTTTATCCACTTTTGATCAAAGCGTATATCCCTAATTTCAAAGGGAATCATTAAGCAGCAAACCGTTAAAAATCGTTGACCTGCATACCAATGTGTGGTGGAAGTTAGCTCAGTATAAGTTTCAATTACAGGCAGATAAACACTTACCCCAGCCCAAACCAATGCGATAACAAAAACCTTCAAAAACGGAATCGACCTTAAATTTTTTGCTTTTAAAAAAAAAGGAACTGCATAAAAAAAATTTAGTAGGCCTAAGGGAAGAAGCACCAACCAAGCTACAGTACTCAATTGCCACGCAAAATACAGCATTAAAAAGAAGGAAATAAAAGAAAAAATCTGAATTAATCGCAAGTTAGAAGTCAAGCTAATATGGTATAATTTGGCAATTCCTGCATACTTTACAAAATTATAGCCAGTTATGCTTGCAAAAAAAATAAAATACACCAAATAATTAGGCAAGACAAAGGCAAGCTCAATAGCTGAAACATAGGTCAAAGCTACCACGGCAAGCGCTACGTGAATACTTGAGTTAATATAAATAGAAATTATTTCTTTAAGCACATTCATTGCTGAAAATTTGTGATTGCAATTCTATATAAAACTATCAAAAACAAAGCTTAATAATTTAATATTTAACAAGCTTATGTACTTTAAAAAATTATTTTTGCAAAAAATTCAATTGTAAGGATATGAACACTGAGTTATTTGCACTACGACACATAGGTCCAAGAAAGGAAGAATTAGCAGAAATGTTTGCTTCTATTGGAGTTGAAAACATGGGACAATTAATATTTGAAACCATTCCTGATGACATTCAACTAGAGCGTCCGTTAAATCTTCCTCCAGCCTTAAGTGAACATGAGTTTGCACAACACATCAACAAATTAGCAGAAAAAAACAAACTTTTCAAATCTTATATAGGTTTGGGTTATCACGAAGCGGTTTTACCCGCTGTAATTCAGCGTAACGTTTTAGAAAACCCAGGTTGGTACACTGCTTACACTCCTTACCAAGCAGAAATTGCTCAAGGTAGATTAGAAGCTTTGATTAATTTCCAAACTATGGTGAGTGACTTAACCGGCATGGAGTTAGCCAATGCTTCTTTGTTGGATGAGGCTACTTCTGCCGCAGAAGCCATGAGTTTACTCTTTGCTGTAAGAAGCAGGACTAAGAAAAAAGCAAAAGCCAACAAGTTTTTTGTTTCTGAAGAAGTTCTCCCACAAACCCTGTCCTTACTAGAAACTAGAGCTACTCCTATTGGAATTGAACTAGTTGTTGGCAATCATGAAGAATTTGATTTTTCTGAAGAATTCTTTGGTACATTAGTTCAATATCCTGGAAAAACAGGTAAAGTTTACGATTATGAAGCTTTCACTAAAAAAGCTAATGAAAACGATATAAAAGTAGCTGTTGCGGCAGACATTTTAAGCTTAGTTAAATTAGAAGCTCCAGGAAATTGGGGAGTTGATGTTGTGGTAGGAACCACTCAGCGTTTTGGAATTCCATTAGGATATGGAGGTCCTCATGCGGCTTATTTTGCAACAAAAGAAGCTTACAAAAGAAACATTCCCGGTAGAATTATTGGCGTAACTAAGGATGTTGATGGTAATCCATCTATGCGGATGGCCTTACAAACCAGAGAACAGCATATTAAACGAGATAAAGCAACATCTAACATTTGTACCGCTCAAGTATTATTGGCTGTAATGGCTGGTTTTTATGGAGTGTATCACGGGCCAAAAGGATTAACCTTCATTGCTAATCAAGTACACCGTAAAGCGGTTCAACTTACTGAAGCCTTAGAAAAATTAGGTTTGTATCAAGAAAACGAATTGTATTTTGATACCATTTCAGTAAAAACAGATGCTAAAAAAGTTGAAGCAGTAGCTTTGAAAAATAAAATCAATTTTTACTATCCTGCAGAAGACAGCGTTGTTATTTCAATCAATGAAGCTACTTCTGTTGAAGATTTAAATCAAATTATTCAGGTTTTTGCTGAAGCCATTAATAAAGAAAGTATTACTGTTGGTAATTTAGACCAAGACCTTATTGAAGCTTCAGCTTTAAACAGAAAAACATCTTTCATGACGCAAGAGGTGTTTAATAGTTTCCATTCAGAAACTTCTTTAATGCGTTACATCAAGCGTTTGGAAAGAAAAGACTTAGCCTTAAATCACTCTATGATTTCCTTGGGTTCTTGTACCATGAAACTGAATGCTGCTTCAGAAATGTTACCTTTAAGTAATCCAAAATGGGGAAATATTCATCCATTTGCTCCAGTAGATCAAGCGGAAGGATACCATGAAATGCTCAGAAAATTGGAGGATTACTTAACTGAAATCACTGGTTTTTCAGCTACTTCTTTACAACCAAATTCTGGGGCGCAAGGAGAGTTTGCCGGTTTAATGGTAATTAGAGCTTATCATTTAGCCAATGGAGATAATCACAGAAACATTTGTTTAGTTCCCTCTTCTGCACATGGCACCAATCCAGCAAGTGCAGTTATGGCTGGTATGAAGGTTGTTGTAGTAAAGGCTACCGAAGAAGGAAATATTGATGTAGAAGACTTAAAAGAAAAAGCTGAAAAATACAGCGATAATTTAGCAGCGCTAATGGTAACTTATCCATCTACTCATGGCGTTTTTGAATCTTCAATTCGAGAAATTACAAGAACAATTCATGAGCACGGAGGACAAGTATATATGGACGGAGCAAATATGAATGCACAAGTGGGCTTAACCAGTCCAGGTAGAATAGGTGCGGATGTTTGTCATTTGAACTTACACAAAACCTTTGCTATTCCTCATGGTGGTGGAGGCCCAGGCGTTGGTCCTATTTGTGTGGCTAAGCAGTTAGTTCCTTTTTTGCCGACTAATCCGATTATCAAAACGGGAGGAGAAAACGCCATTTCTGCAATTTCAGCAGCACCTTGGGGCTCTTCGTTAGTTTGTTTAATATCTTATGCCTACATAAGAATGTTGGGTGCTGAAGGCTTAACTTCATCTACCAAACATGCAATATTAAACGCCAATTACATCAAAGCTAGACTAAGTGATTACTATCCTACACTATATTCTGGTGAGCGAGGAAGAGCCGCGCATGAAATGATTATTGATTGTAGAGCATTTAAAGAAAAAGGAATTGAAGTAAAAGACATTGCCAAGCGATTAATTGATTATGGTTTCCACTCACCTACCGTGTCTTTTCCAGTAGCAGGAACCATGATGATTGAGCCTACTGAAAGCGAAGGTAAAGCTGAGTTGGATCGTTTTTGTGACGCCATGATTGCTATTCGACAAGAAATTGAGGAATGTGATAAATCTGAACCTAACAATGTGATGATTAATGCGCCACACACCTTAGCAATGCTTACTGCAGATGAGTGGAACTTACCATATTCAAGACAGAAAGCCGCATTCCCTCTACCTTTTGTAGCGGCTAATAAATTCTGGCCATCTTCAAGAAGGGTAGATGAAGCTTATGGCGATAGAAATTTAATGTGTTCTTGTGAACCTCTAGAAAGTTATATGACAGAAACTGAAAGCTAAATTATTAGTTCAAAATTAAACGTTTATTACAACGCTACTTTTTTCAATTCTTGAAATGAAGTAGCGTTTTTTTTATACCAGTTATTATTTGAAATTACTGTACAAGAAAATATTCTACTTGCAATCAAAAGCTGTAAAATTGAAATTTATTAAAGGTAATGTTATTTTTAATTGAGCGAGTAAAACATCCAACTTCTAAAAAAATACACGTACAAAGGGCATCCAAGCTTCTGGATAAATATTTCTGGTTTCATCAAAAAGTACGTTATATCTAATGCCAGCTATTACATTGCCCCTACGATATCCAAAACCCAAAAAGAGCGCAGTATTCCAAAATCTGTTTCGTTGGTTTTCTAGCGCTTCTATATTTTGATTCACATAAAGTTGCTCTAATTCTGCTGAGAGTTGTAATTCTGGTGTGGGATAAATAAATTGTACGAGACTAGCTCCATAAAGTTGAGTGGTAAAACGGTTTCTAAAGCTCATATAGGAGTACTGCAAACCAGCCCCAGAGGCCAACCAATCATTAATGTTATAAACGGCCATTGGTGAAATACTGATATTAGTGAAATTTGAACTGAAATTTAGTCCTGCTCCACCTCCAAAATCTACTTTTTCCCAGAAATTATTATACTGCTTACTTTGTGCGTTAGAAAATAAAAAAACTAATAATAAAAGAGAGAATAATTTAATTTTCATGAATTGCTATTTTATTTTACAAGTTATATTAAAAACATTTTAAATGATATAAAATTGAAAAAAATAATTCTTTTTAAAATTTTGAGTTGTAAAATTATTACAAGCCATATAAAACTACTAATTTAGCTAAAAAAAGTTTATGGGTGTTAAAATTGTTGGGGTAGGTAGTTATATTCCTCAGTTTGTTAGAAAAAACAGCGATTTTTTAAATCATCATTTTTACACAGATCAAGGGGGAATTTTTGAAGATGAACCAGCTTTAATTCTAAAGAAATTTAAAAAAATTACTGGAATTAAAGAACGAAGGTATGTAGAGGATAAGTTTACGGTTTCAGATATAGCTGTAATTGCTTCTAAAAGAGCTATACAAGATGCTCATATTGATCCAGAAACCTTAGATTACATCATATTTGCACATAATTTTGGTGATGTTAAAAGTGATAGCAACCAAACGGATATTGTGCCGAGTTTAGCCTCTAGGGTAAAACATCAACTTCAAATTAAAAACCCAAACTGCAGGGCTTACGATATGATTTTTGGATGTCCTGGCTGGGTAGAATCTTGTATACATGCTAAGGCGTTCATTGATAGTGGTCTGGCCAAGAATTGCCTGGTAATTGGAGCTGAAACTTTATCTAGAGTAGTTGATCCACATGACCGAGATAGTATGATTTATGCAGATGGCGCTGGAGCTACAGTTCTTTCTGCTACTGAAGATACTGGTGGAATTATTTCACATGCTACACAAAGTCATACTTATAAGGAATCAAATTACATTTATTTTGATCGGTCATTTAATCCGACTATTGAAGAAAATACCAAGTATATCAAAATGCATGGACGTAAAATCTACAACTTTGCATTAACTCATGTACCTCAAGCAATGAAAAAATGTTTAGATGAAAGTGGATTTAAAATTGAACAGCTCAAAAAAATATTTATTCATCAAGCTAATGAAAAAATGGATGAGGCTATTGTTGCACGTTTCTATCAACTGTACAATTACGAGCAACCTAAAGGCATTATGCCTATGAGCATAAAAAAATTAGGAAATAGCAGCGTAGCTACTATACCTACTTTATACGACTTATATTTACAGGGAGAGTTTGAAGGAAATGATTTCAAGAATGGTGATATTATGATGTTTGCTTCTGTTGGCGCTGGAATGAATATTAATGCTATTATTTATCAATATTAATGTACTAAGGGAAATTTCCAAAAAAAAGATATCAAAAGACCATTGAGTTTATGCTCAATCATCAACCACCCCCAAAATCTGTACTTGATTTAGGAGTGGAAAATCCCTTTTGTAATGTAATGAGGGAAAAAGGATATCAAATCACCAACACCAAAGGTGAAGATTTAGACCTTGATTTCTCATCTGTAATGGATCATGAAACTGATATTACTACGGCTTTTGAAATTTTTGAACATTTGGTAGCTCCTTTTAATGTACTTAAAGAAATAAAAAGTAAATACTTGTTTGCTAGTATTCCACTTAAACTTTGGTTTGCAAGCGCTTATAAAAGTAAAACCGACCCTTGGGACAGGCATTATCATGAATTTGAAGATTGGCAGTTTGACTGGCTTTTAGAAAAATCAGGTTGGGAGATTTTAGATAGTATTCAATTTACTAATCCAGTAAATAAAATTGGATTTAGACCATTGCTTCGGAAATTTACTCCACGTTATTATTTAGTGTATTGCAAAAGAAAATAGGTTGAACTTCTGCATCATCATACCTGCGCATAATGAAGAAGAAGTCATTGAAAAGTGCTTAGATTCTTTAATCAATCAATCTTATCCTGCTAATGAAATTATTGTTGTAGATGACCATTCTACCGACCAAACCGCACAAATAGTCAGCAAATTTAGACAAGTCAATCCCAGAATTAAATTAGTTCACAACACAAGTTCTGAAGCTCATCAACCAGGAGAAAAGATAATCAATGCCTTTTATAAAGGAGTAGAAAATATTGAGCAAGCTTACCAAGTAATTTGTAAGTTTGATGCCGATTTAATTTTTCCACCTAATTATTTAATCGAATTGAAAGCGAATTTTGAAGCGAACTCCAAACTAGGTATGGTAGCTGGATTTTGTTATATAGAAAATGAGCATGGCCAATGGGTGAAAGAGAAATTGACCAATGATGAGCACATTAGAGGCCCCTTAAAAGCTTATAGAAAACAATGTTTTGAAGACATTGGCGGACTAAAAAAAGCTATGGGTTGGGACACTTTAGATGAACTTTTAGCAAGGTTTCAGGCTTGGGAAACCAAAACCTTACCACAATTACACGTAAAACACCTAAAGCCAACTGGACAACGTTATTCTAAAGAATTAGCCAAGCGTTTTGGAATTGCTTTATACCAAATGGATTATGGATTAGTATTAAGTTTTTTAAGCCTGTTGAAGATTGCTTTTTTGAAAAAAAAGGTTTCGTTTTTAATTCAGGGTTTGACCAGCTATTTTAAAGCTATTTATAAGCAGCCTCAAAAATTAGTCACAAAAGAAGAGGGTAGGTTTATTAGAAACTTCCGATGGAAAAAGATAAAAATGAAATTGTTTTAATCTTCTCCCGAAGGGTCAATTACCTATAAAAGTTTTAGGCTTTCAAAACACGCTCCTTAAAACTGCTCTAAAAATTCAATTCGCTTTTTAATGGGAGGGTGGGTTGCAAAAAGTCCACCAATATTACCAAACATGCTCAACTTTCCGTCTTTAGGGGTGTTTTCAATAAACATTTCTTGCACATCTTCACTTTTTACATCATCTACATGATGATTAGGGGCAATCTTTTTCAGTGCTGAAGCAAGTGCCCATGGCTTACGGGTCATTTCTGCAGCGCCAGAATCGGCCATGTATTCGCGTTTTCTACTTAATGAAAACTTGAATAAAAGTGAAATTATATAAGCCACAAAGGCAATCAACAAAATTACAATCATTGCTTTCCCTGAATCTTTATTATTTCTTCTGGACATTCCACCATATAGAAAACTTCTAAAAGCAATTTGAACTACAAAAGAAAAAATGCCCACAAAAATTATGCTAACTACTAGTAAACGAACATCTTTGTTTCTTATGTGCATTAGTTCGTGTGCAATAACGCCTTCTAACTCATCATCATCTAGTTGATCAATAATTCCTCGGGTAAGTGTTACGGTATAGTCTTTCTCTCGAAGACCGCTAGCATAGGCGTTTAAAGCTTGACTTTCAATAATTTGAACTTTAGGCATTTTCATACCAACACTCATGCATAAGTTCTCAACCAAATTATACACACGCATATTGTTTTTACGCTCTAAGGTTTTTGCGCCTGTAGCCATAGAAATCATTTTTCCGTGGGCAAAATAGGCAATCAGGAACCAGATCAAAACTACAGCAATAGTTGGTGGAATTGCTCCTACAAATAAATCGAGAGCAACTTCTGGCCGAGGTTGACCTAATTCATTAAAAGTCAGGAAATAAACCACTGCATAAACAGAAATCAAAATCAATAAAGGAAAAGCAATCAAAAGTAAAATTGACTTCTGATTGTTCCTTTTAATTTGAGTTTGAATACCTACAAATTTTGACATTGAAATAATTTAGTTGAAACTTACATCAGGTGCTTTGTCCAAATCGGCTCTAGCCTCTCCTAAATCAAACATAGGTTGTCTTGAAAAACCAAACATACCTGCAAAAACTACATTAGGGAATTTTTCAATAGCCGTGTTTAATTCACGTGTAGCAGAATTAAAGAATCTTCTTACAGAAGCTAACTTATTTTCTAAATCAGAAATCTCATTTTGCAGTTGCATAAAGTTCTGACTTGCCTTTAAGTCAGGATAAGCTTCAACTTGAATACTTAATCCTTTTAAAGCAGACCCTAATTCTTTTTCAGCCGCAATTTTTTCATTTATACCACTAGCACTAATGGCTTTTTGTCTAGCTTGAGTTACAGATTCAAGTGTTCCGCGCTCGTGCTCCATATATCCTTTTACGGTATTCACCAACTGAGGGATTAAATCATGTCTCTGTTTTAACTGCACGTCAATATCGGCAAATGCATTTTCACGAGTGTTTCTCAAGTTTACTAAATTGTTATAGATAGCAACAATCCAAACCACAAGCAAAAGTATAACGCCTAAGATGATCCAAATTTCCATAGTTTATTATTTTAATTTTATTGAACAAATATACGTTTTTAAAAGTTATGTATTTACCAATTGTGAATTTGGGAATTAAAATAATCTTGATTAGATTTCTTAAAGTTTTATCCTAGAGAATAATTTAATATATTTCGGAAGTTAATATCAAATTATAAAAAAAACTTTGTCGTTATTATTTCGTTTCTACTGTTGAACACATGCTTAGTTAGAGCCCAAGAAGCTTCTCCTGAAACACCTCTTACTGATGAAGATTCAATTGCTCAAGAAAAATCATCATCACTATTTAGAAAGGGAGATAGTTGGATAGAGCTGAGGACAGGGATAAATTTTGATGCAAAGCGATTAGATATTGCATACAACCCCCTCCTTTTTCGAGATGTACCAACAGATAGGCAAGTTGACCAAAGTTATTTTGCAGGAATTAGCTATAATGAGTTTATAACAAATACCTTTATGATTGGTGGAGAACTTAGCTATGCTTATCAAAATGCGCCAACTGATGAAGCTAATCTAAGCTCTGTAAGTCAACTTGGAATAGGCATCAACATGAGAAAGTATTTTTTGCCTATTAAGGACAAAGTGATGTTTTTTGCTAACCTTAATTCTGGATATTTTTTCTTTGAATTAGATGACACAGTTGATAATCGTGAAAATTACTTTAGAGCTGGCTTAGATTTTGGCGTTTCATATTTACCTAATGAACGATTACAATTTTCACTATTTATGCCAGATATAGCAACTTTTGTAACTAGCAGAAGAAACTTTGACGGTGCATACACTGGCGGAATTAACCTAATGCACAATAAATTTTATAAATATCCTATGATTGGGGTTTCCTATCGACTAGAAAACATCAAACACATTTATTTGTATAAGGATGAAGAAAAAAATTAGTGTTAGTGCCTTTAATTTAAACCTCACTCCATTGATTATTTTAGTTGGGTATCGCTTATAACCTCATTTAGTTAATAGCATTGTTTCTAATAACTTTGGCATATAAATTGATACTTAATTCAATAAAGTAATACAATGAAAGCTAAAATTAGATTCACATTTATTTCTGTTTTTTTTATTGCAGCTTTCTCTAATGCACAAGAAAAATCCTCTTCATTATTTAGGAAAGGAGATAGTTGGATAGAATTAAGACATGGTATTAACTTTGATGCAAAACGAATGGATTACTTCAATTATCAATGGGCTGGTATTACAGTCCCATTAGAGCGTGAAGTATCCAACAACTATTTTTTTGGATTAAGTTATAGCGAATTTTTAACGAATAGTTTCATGCTAGGCATTGAGCTGAATTATGCTTTTCAAGATGCTCCACGTCAGCCTAGAGGTCTAAATTCTGTGAGCCAAATGGGGGTTGGGGTGAATGCTAGACAATATTTTCTTCCTATCCAAGATCAATTTAGTTTCTTTTCTAACTTCAATACGGGCATTTATTTCTTTCAGCTGGACGATTGGATTGATACCGCCGAAAGCTATTTTAGAATGAGCTTAGATTTGGGGGTTTCATACTTGCCTAATGAACGACTTCAAATTTCTCTTTTTATGCCAGATATAGTTACTTTTTTAGATAAAAGAAGAAACTTTGATGCCGCAGCTAGTGGATTTAATTTTATGCATAATCAGGTATTTAAGTATCCTATGATTGGAATATCTTATCGGTTAGAAAATATCAAACACGTAATTTTACAAAAAGAAGAAGATTAGTTTTTTTGCTTAACTTCTTCGGCGCCTTTCAATACTTTTTCTTTCAAACCTTCTTTAAATTCAATTATTTGCTGTTGAATTTTAGAATTGGTTGCTCCTATAATCTGTGCGGCTAAAATCCCTGCATTTTTAGCTCCATCTAAAGCTACAGTAGCCACAGGAACACCTGCTGGCATTTGTAAAATAGACAAAACCGAGTCCCAACCATCAATTGAATTTCTTGATTTCACTGGAACACCAATTACAGGCAATGGAGATAAAGAAGCAATCATACCTGGTAAATGTGCTGCGCCACCTGCTCCAGCAATAACCACCTGTACGCCCCTTTTGTGTGCATTTTTTCCGTAATCCATTAATTTATCTGGGGTGCGGTGTGCAGAAACAATATCTACTTCAACTTCAATTTCCATCGACTTTAAAAAGTCAATAGCTTCCCGCATTACGGGTAAGTCGCTTGTGCTACCCATGATTATTCCAACTTTACTCATACTATTTAACTTGAAATTACTTGAATTTTTTCTTTGACTTCTTGGGCAATTCTTCTGGCTTGGTCAATATTTTCTCCAACAATACTTACATGCCCCATCTTTCTAAAAGGTCGAGTTTCTTTTTTTCCATACACATGTGGCGTTACACCAGGAAGTTGCATGATTTCTTCCATGTTTTTGTATTTTACTTGCCCCGTATAACCTGGCTCACCTACCAAATTGACCATGACAGCCGCACATTTTTGCTCGGTAGAACCTAAGGGCAAATCTAAAATTGCTCTTAAGTGTTGTTCAAATTGATTGGTATAAGAGGCTTCAATAGAAAAATGTCCTGAATTATGTGGCCTTGGAGCAACTTCATTCACCAAAACCTCATCTTCTGAAGTCTGAAACATTTCAACCGCTAACAAGCCTACGTGTCCAAAACTTGAAGAAACTTTCATGGCTAAATCGCGTGCCTTTTGGGCTACCACATGATCAATTCGTGCTGGACTTAAAACGTATTCTACTTGATTGGCTGTAGGGTGAAACTCCATTTCTACCACTGGATAAGTTTTAATTTCTCCAGAAACATTTCTTGCCACAATTACGGCTAATTCATTTTTGAAGTCCACCAAATCTTCTTGCATACAAGCCACATCGGGTAGGGGAATTAAATCCTCTTGTTTTTTAATCACCGAAACTCCCTTGCCATCGTAACCACCGGTAAGCGATTTCCAAACAAAAGGAAAACTTACTTCTTTTCTGATAATGGCTTCGTTTAAATCGGCTTTTGAATTAAATAATTGAAAATCTGCTGT